>CATPCA010000197.1 GCA_955652545.1 Candidatus Dormiibacterota bacterium | reverse complement strand
CACCCACGATGGCGAGGAAGACGTCCTCGAGGGTCGGCTGCTTCTCGACGTATTCGACCTTGGCGGGCGGGAGCAGCTGTTTCAGTTCGGTGAGGGTGCCGTTCACGATGATCCGACCCTCGTGAAGGATCGCGATCCGGTCGGCGAGTTGTTCGGCCTCGTCGAGATACTGCGTCGTGAGCAGCACCGTCGTGCCGTTCTCGGCGAGTTCTCTGACGGCGTGCCACACCTCGATCCGCCCCTGAGGGTCGAGCCCGGCCGTCGGCTCGTCGAGGAAGATGACCGGCGGATTCCCGATGAGGCTCATCGCGATGTCGAGGCGGCGGCGCATGCCACCCGAATACGTCGACACCTTCCGCGCGGCCGCGTCGGACAGCGAGAAACGATCGAGCAGGTCATCCGCGATCGTGCCCGGGTCCTTGAGGTGCCGCAGCCGGGCCACCAGCACGAGGTTCTCCCGCCCGCTGAGGATTTCGTCGACGGCCGCGAACTGTCCGGTGAGGCTGAAGGACCCCCGCACGTCCGCACCCTGCGTGGCGACATCGAAGCCGTTGACGCTGGCAGTCCCCGCGCCGGCCTTGAGCAGCGTGGACAGGATGTTCACGACCGTGGTCTTGCCCGCCCCGTTCGAGCCGAGCAGGGCGAAGATGCTGCCCCGCGCCACGTCGAAGTCCACGCCGCGCAGCACCTCCAGCTTCTTGTACGACTTCTCGAGGCCCTGCACGTGGATCGCAGGCGCCACCTTGACGGCCGGGGGCACGGTGGTGGAGTTCATGACGTCTCCTTCGCCGCGTCGTTGACGACGGACCGGCGAATGTTGATGTCGCCGAACCCACTGCGCGCTCGTATCTCGACCGTGTCCTCGCCCGGTGCCGGTGCCTCGGTGGCGCCAAGGCTGCTGTGCACGCTGCCGAACCCGGTGTTGAGATCCAACCAGGCGGCGACGCCATCGCGCACTCCGACGTCGAGCTTGCCGAGGCCGGTCGACGCGACGACCGCACCTCGCGCGACCTCACCCAGGCGCACATCGCCGTTGGCGGTCTTGGCCGCAACCGTGGCATGCGCTTCGTCGACGGAGATCTTTCCGTTGCCCGCGTTCACCCGCACGTCGCCGGTGACCTCGCCGATCCACGTGTCTCCATTGGAGTTCTTGATCACCGCGGTGCCGTCGACGCGGCCCACGTGCACGCCACCGGATCCCGTTCTGATCTCAGCGTGGTCGAGCGCGCGATCCACGGTGATGTCACCCATCCCGGTCTTGAGCTCCACCGGCCCGGCGTGGTCGACGTGGATGTCACCCATCGCCGTCTGACCGCGGCATTCGCCCAGCCGGCCAGTGCATCGCACCGAGGCGACTGCTGCTTCCACCCGCACGTGTGAGCCTTCGGGGAGCGCGATCTGCACATCGATGGACTCGTCACCTCCTCGGAAGCTGTACTGCCGCCATCCCTTCGGGGCCCTGACGAGCAGCCGGCCACCGGTGTGTTCCACGCGGGTGTGCGCGGCGGCGGCCACGTCCCCTTTCTTGGCGGGGTCGCTCGGTCGAACCTCGACGACGGTGTCAACGCGATCGCTTGCGACGATGCGGATGTCACCGACGCCGATCTCCACGGTGACGGAGATCGGTTCGGGTGCATCGAAAGTAGGCATGGCAGTTCCTCCCTACGGTTAGCGCGCCCAGCCCGTGCAGCGCTGTGCGCCCGCGGGGTTGCGTGGTTGGCGTCGTTGGTCGAGGTCGCCCCTGTCCAGCGCGGCGGTGGCAGCGCGCAGGAGCCAGGTGTTGACCGACACCCCCTGGCTGTCTGCAGCCCGCTCGATCCGCGCCTTGATGTGGTCGGGCATGCGCAGGTTGATCCGCGACATCGCTCCGTCGTCGCCCTCCCCCGCAGCACGCGCGACGGTGTCCTCGGGCAGGTCGTCAGCGGGCGCATCGACGGGCGGCAGGGTCACCACGAAATCGGGGTTGCGCCCCCGCAGCCGCAGCTCCACCGAGCCGGGGGCCAGCTCGGTGGTGATCTCCTCCGCCGCCGCCGCCAGCACGTCCTGGAGCGCCAGGCGGATCGCTGCGTCAAGGGGTGCGACGAGGCGATCGGCCAGGGCACGAGCCTCCTCGCCACCCGCCTCGGCGGCAACGGCGAGCTGCTCGTGAATGTTCTCGACGTACGGTCGCAGGTCCATGGCACCACTATGGCACCACTCGAGTGCCATGTCAAGCGATTGTGTGCCATGGATGTGCCAGAGCCTGCCTGGTCAGAATGACCGGCGATGGCCTCCTACTCGCTCAATGAAGCCGCTGTCGCCCATGCCCGACGGCTCATCGACGCCCACCAGTACGTCCTCGACAGCAACTGGGGCGACGTCCAACCCAGCGCCGATGATGAGAACGCCTACCTGACGTCCCATTCCTGGGAGGACTACGCCAAATGGCATCTCGGGCTCACCGAGGGTGCTGCCGACGAGACCAAGGCCCGCTACGCGTTCGTCTACGGCGACTTCCGCCGCGTGCACCGGACGGGGCTGATCGCCTGTCAGTACCGGGCCGCCGAATGGCGCCACAAGGCGATCGAGCTCGCCGCCCACGAGCTCCTGCAACACCTCGACAGCCAACACGCCTGACCACCAGATGAGGGCTGGCGTCGTCGTTGTCGGCGCCGGTGCCATCGGTTTGGCCGTTGCACTCCAGCTGCGGCGGTCCGGCGTCGCCGACGTCCTGGTGGTCGATCGCAATTCCTCACCCGGGATGGGGTCGACCGGGCGAGCCAACGGTGGGGTGCGCGCCCAGTTCGCGACGCCGGTCAACATCGTGTTCTCGCAGTACACGATCGCCGGGCTCATCGACCTCGACAGCCTCACCAACGGGCGAGTGGGTTATCGCGCGGTCGGGTACCTGGTCATGGCCGGCACCGATCTGACCACCGACACGCTGCGGCGCGCCTACGAGACGCAGCGCTCCTTCGATGTACCTGTGCAGTGGCTCTCGCCCACTCAGACGGTCGAGTTGGCTCCATTCGTTCGTCCGCAGCGGCTGCGGGCGGCGACATTCTGCGCCTCCGACGGCATCATCGATCCACACGGCGTGGTCAGTGCACTCCGCGGCGAAGGCGCGAGGCTAGGCGTGAAGTACCTCTTCGACGTCGATGTCCTCGGTCTCGAACACACCAACGCCTGCGCATTGGTCAGGTGCACCGGGATGGACATCGAGACCGAGTACGTGGTCAATGCCGCCGGCGCCTACGCGCCGCACCTTGCCGCCACGGCCGGAGTTGAGCTTCCCGTGGTGCCGTACCGTCGCAACCTCGCGTGCACGGAACCGTTGTCAGCCCTTCCCGCATCGATACCGATGTGCGTCGACACCGACACGGGCGTGCTCATCCGCCGCGAGGGCGGCGGCGTCCTCATCGGGTATTCCGATCCCGCGAGCCCACCGAGCTGGGACAGTGCCTTTGAGCCGGAGTTCCTCGACGCGCTGGCCACGCGGGTCGGCAACCGCTTCCCCTTTCTCGAGCAGGCGACGATGAACCCACGCAAGTGCTGGGCCGGCCTGTACCCGGAGACGCCTGACCACAACGCGATCATCGACGCGCCGGCCGAGGCACCGTGGTTCATCCAGTGTGCGGGCTTCGGTGGCCACGGCATCATGCACTGCCTGGCGGCAGGTCAGGCGGTGGCGGAGCTGATACGCGATCAGCGCTGCAGCACGTTTGACCTCAGTCCGCTGCGGCTCGATCGCTTCCGCGAGGCAGCCCTCACCGTGGAGACGGCGATACTCTGAGCGAT
>CATPCA010000196.1 GCA_955652545.1 Candidatus Dormiibacterota bacterium | reverse complement strand
GGTCGGCGAGCTCGACCCGGTCGCCCTTGCCCGTTTCGATGTGCGTGGTCGTATTGCCGTCTTCGAGATCGAGGTCGACCCGCTGGTGCTGCCGGAGCGGCTGGCGACGCGTCGCTACCTGGCTCCGCCTCGCCACCCGGCCGTGGTCCAGGACCTCTCGGTGACGGTCCCCTCCGACGCGCTGGCCGGCGACGCACTGAGCGCAATCCACGAGGCCGGCAGTCCCCTCCTCGAGAGCGTCGTTCTCTACGACCAGTACCGAGGGACGAGCGTCGGTGCCGCGCGGAAGGGCTGGACGTTCCGCCTCACCTACCGCGCCGCTGACCGGACGCTCACAAGCGACGAGGTCCAGAGCGTGCAGGAGAACATCGCCGAAGCACTGCGATCGAGCTGCGGCGCAGAGATGCGGCGATAGCGCGGCACCTGTCGCGGGCATTCCTGTCGCGCGATTCGACCGAGGTCGCTCCCGACCTGGTCGGTGCGGTGATCGTGACCGGGGCAGGGACAGCCGCCGAGGTTCGCGCCCGGGTCGTCGAGGTCGAGGCATACCGCGGCAGCGACGACCCGGCGTCGCACGCGTTTCGCGGCCCCACCCCACGCGCGTCGATCATGTTCGGGGAGGCGGGCCACCTCTACGTTTACCTCAGCTACGGGATGCACCACTGCGCCAATGTGGTGTGCGCGCCGGCCGGCACTGCCTCCGCGGTGCTGTTGCGCGCCGCGGTTGTCGAGCATGGGGAGGGCACGGTGCGTTCCCGGCGGGGCCACCTACCGCCTCGCGCGCGCCTGCTGAGCGGGCCGGGCAACCTGTGCAAGGGTCTCGGCCTCGCCGTCGCGGACAACGGTGCCGACCTGTGCGGCGCAGGCCCCATTCATCTCGAGGCGCAAGCCGCGGGCGTGCCGCTGCAGGCGGGTCCGCGGGTCGGGATCAGTCGCGCGGTCGACCTGCCTCTGCGCTTCTGGTGGGCCGGTCATCCGGCTGTCTCCGCCCCACGTTCTCTGCGTTCACACAAAGGGACCGGCGCTGAGGCCGGTCCCTGAAAAATTGTGCCGATCACAGTCGGCCGCCCGGCTGAGCAGCCGAGCTTCAGTGGGCACCCTGAGGTGCCGGCTGGCCAGCCCGGACCGTTTCAGCCACCTCGCAGTGCCCTGCGCGCTTCCAACCAATCACCGGAGCCCTGCCGGCGCTATGCCGGGGGATCAACGGTGGCGCAATGACGGACACCGAAAGGTTGCCACCCCTGTCCGGGCCCTAACTCTCGGCTCGAGTGGCCCGATACAGTTCGAAGACCGTACGCATCGTGAAGTTGACCTCCGTATGCAGTCGGTTCCTTGCTACCAGCATAGGGGCGCCGGGACGCTAGTCAAGAGGCCCGGACGGTTCGTCACCGGGGAACCGGACTCATAGACTGAGACGCCCGGCGGCAATACAATGGCAAACGCCTGTTCGGCAATGGAGGATTCATGTCCGGTCACAGCAAGTGGGCGGGGATCAAGCACAAGAAGGCGATCGTCGACGCCAAACGTGGTCAGGTCTTCACCAAGGTCGCTCGTGAGCTGTCGGTCTCGGTGCGCGAGGGTGGCCCGGATCCCACCTCCAACTTCCGCCTGCGCCTCGCCATCCAGAAGGCCCGTGAGGTGAACATGCCGGCCGACAACATCGAGCGCGCCATCCAGCGCGGCGCCGGCGGCAAGGATGGCGCCCAGCTCGAGGAGATTCGCTACGAGGGCTATGGCCCGCACGGCGTCGCGGTGATGGTCGACGTGCTCTCCGACAACCGCAATCGCACCGTGGCCGCGATCCGCAACCTGTTCACCCGCGCCGGCGGGTCGCTCGGTGAGACCAACAGCGTCGGCTGGATGTTCAGGCAGGAGGGCGTGCTCCGCGTATCTGCCTTGGGACGCGACCCCGACGAGCTGGCTCTCGAGCTGCTCGAGGTCGTCGACATCGGCGCCGACGGCGACATCTCTGTCGACGACGACGCGGTGGTGGTGACCGTCAGCCCGGCCCAGTTCGAGGCTGCACGCACCGCGCTGGAGAATGCGGGCCACACGGTCGAGTCGGCCGAGGTGACGATGAACGCCAGCACGTCGGTGCCGCTCGACGCCAAGCAGGCCACGGCGGTGCTGCGGCTCCTCGAGAACCTCGAGGAGGACGACGACGTGCAGCAGGTCTACGCCAACGCCGAGATCCCCGACGCCGTGCTCGAGTCGGTCGGCTGACGGGTGCGCGTCCTGGGCGTCGATCCGGGACTGGGCCGCACCGGTGTCGCCGTCGTCGACGGACATCCCGGCGCGCTGCGCCTGGTGCACGCCTCCTGCTTGCAGACTCCGTCTGGCATCGACGACGCGCAGCGCCTGTTCCTGCTCTCCGAGCTGGTCGGCGCCGTGCTCGCTGAGCAGAGACCTGCGTTCGCGGCCGTGGAGCGGCTCTTCTTCTCGACCAACCGCAGCACCGCGATGCGCGTTGCAGAGGCTCGCGGCGTGCTGCTCTGCGCGCTGGCGGGCGCCGGCATCCCGGTGGCCGAATACACACCCAACGAGGTCAAGGAGTCGGTTGCCGGATACGGGGCGGCGCGCAAGCCGCAGGTGCTGCGCATGACCATGAACCTGCTCTGCGTCGACCGCATCGACGGCCCCGACGACGTCGCCGACGCCTGTGCCATCGCCGTCTGCCACCACCACCGCGTTGGACTGACACTGCGGGTGCGCGGACAGAGGACGACAGCGGCGACGAGCCCGCTCGACGGCGCGGTCGCCGCAGCCCGGGCACGCCTCGGCGCGCGAGCGGGATGATCGCCATGCTGCGAGGCCGCGTCGCGGCGGTGGAGGATGACGTGGTCACGCTCGACGTCAACGGCGTCGGCTACGCGGTGCAGTGTCACCTGCGCACCGCCGTGTCGCTGCACGGCAGCAGCGGCGAGGTCACCCTGCACGTGCACACGTCCGTTACCGACGACGCCATCAGGCTGTACGGTTTCACCACCACCGAGGAGTTGCGGCTGTTCCGCCTGCTCATCGCCGTCGAACGGATCGGTCCCAAGGCCGCGCTCGGCATCCTCGGCCGAGCCGACCTGACCACGATGGTGCGCGCGCTGCGCAGCGGGGATGCCGCGATGGTCGCGACTGTTCCGGGCATCGGTGTCAAGACCGCAGAGCGCGTCGTCCTCGAGTTGCGCGGCAAGCTCGACCGGCTGGCCCTGCCCGGCGATACAGCGACGCCGGTCGCGGCCGCCGCCGAGGAGGCGATTCGGGCGGCTGTGGACGGGCTGGCCACGATGGGCTTTCGCGAGTCCGCCGCGCGCGATGCCGTGCAGGCCGCGCTGCGAGACGGCACCGAGCCGCTCGACGTCGCCGCGCTCGTCGCCGCGGCGCTGCGCCGCCTCGACATGGTGGCAGCCGGCTGATGGACGAAACGCGGGTTGTCACACCGCTCGAGGTGGAGGAGGAGCACGCCGCCGAGGTGGTGCTGCGGCCCAAGCGACTCGAGGACTTCGTCGGGCAGGCTGGGATCCACGAGCAGGTCCGCGTGCTCATCGAGGCGGCCCGCGGTCGCGGCGAGCCGATCGACCACATCCTTCTCTACGGTCCACCGGGCCTCGGCAAGACGACGCTGGCGCAGATCATCGCCAACGAGATGGGCGTCCAGGCGCGCCTCACCTCGGGGCCCGCGCTCGAGCACCAGGGCATGCTGGCGTCCATCCTCACCTCTCTCAACGATCGCGATGTTTTCTTCATCGACGAGGTGCACCGGCTCAATCATGCCGTCGAAGAGGCGCTCTACCCGGCGATGGAGGACCTGGCGTTCGACTTCGTCGCCGGCCGCGGTGCGGGCGCGCAGACACTGCGTCTCAGCCTCAACCGCTTCACGGTGATCGCCGCAACCACGCGAGCGGGAGCCCTCGGTGGCCCGCTGCGCGACCGGTTCGGGGTGACGTTCCGGCTCGACTACTACGACGTCGCCGAGCTGACCGACATCATCCAGCGCAGCGCCCGGCTCCTGAAGATCGCCATCGACGACGAGGGTGCCGCACTGCTCGCCTCACGGGCGCGCGGCACGCCGCGGGTGGCCAACCGCCTGCTGCGCCGCGCTCGTGACTACGCGCAGGTCCGCGCGGCCGGCCATATCGATGTCGCGGCCGCCACCGCCTCCCTCGACATGCTGGGTGTCGACAGCGCCGGCCTCGATGAGATGGATCGGCGCGTGCTCGCGGCGCTGTGCGGTCCTCTACGCGGCCATCCCGTGGGCGCGCAGACGATCGCGGTCAGCGTCCAGGAGGAACCGGAGACAATCGAGGACGTGGTCGAGCCGTTCCTGATCCGCCTCGGCATGGTGGCGCGCACGCCCCGCGGCCGGGTGCCGACGGCTCGTGCGTACCAGCACCTGGGTCTGTCAGTGCCGCCCGGCACCGCGGGTGGCGACGACATCCAGGCGTCACTGTTCACGTAGCCACGTCGGTGGTGGCTGTCAGCGGCGACGTTCGCCGGCGCGCGGGCGCGTTCTCCACCGACCTGTTCGACTACGCGCTGCCCGTCGAGCGCATCGCGCAGACGCCGCTGCAGCCACGCGACGCCTCGCGTTTGCTCCACCTCGGCAGCGACGGCTCGGTCGACGACCACGTCTTCACCGCGCTGCCCGAGCTGCTCCGTGCCGGCGACCTCCTCGTCGCCAACGACACCCGCGTCCGCGCCGCCAGGCTGCGCGGCACGCTGGCGGACGGCGGCGCCGCCGAGGTGCTTCTCCTCGAGCGCCTGCGGCCTGGCCGTTTCACGGCGTTGGTGCGCCCGGGTCGCCGTCTGCGGACCGGGGCGGTGATGCGCGCCGGTCAGGCGCTCCGGGTCATCGTGGAGGGCCCGGCCCCCGGCCATCCCGGAGCGCGCCTGGTCACCGTGGAGGCGGACGGCGATGTCGAGGATGCCATCGCGCGCGGTGGGGAGGCGCCGCTGCCGCCGTACATCCACAACCACCTTGACGACGCCTCGCGGTACCAGACGGTGTACGCCACCGGCGAGCCTGCGTCAGCGGCGGCGCCGACCGCCGGGCTGCACTTCACGGAGTCGGTGCGCAGCGCGCTCAGCGAGCGCGGCGTGGGCTGGGCCACCGTGCAGCTCGACGTGGGCCTGGGGACGTTCGCCCCCATCAGCGCCGCCGACATCCGCGCTCACCGCATGCACTCGGAGCGTTGCACACTGCCCGAGCCGACCGTGTCGCTGATCGAAGAGAGGCGCTCGCGAGGTGGCCGGGTCGTCGCGGTCGGCACCACCGCGGTCCGCACCCTGGAGTCACACGTCGACGCCGCGGGCCGGCCCAGGCCGGGGACGATGTCGACCGAGCTGTTCATCACGCCGGGGCATCGCTTCTCGGTGGTCGACGGCCTGCTCACCAACTTCCATCAGCCGCGCTCGTCGCTGTTGGTGCTGCTCGCCGCGTTCGTCGGTGCCGACCACTGGCGTCACGCGTACCAGCACGCACTCGACAACGGCTATCGTTTCCTCAGCTTTGGCGACTGCATGCTCTGCTGGCGCGGCGGCGCAGCGACATGACTGCCCTGACCATCGACGCGCGCGACGATTGCGCGCGATCCGGGCGGCTGCGCACCGCCCACGGCGAGGTGCGCACCCCCGCGTTCATGCCCGTCGGCACCCACGCCACGGTCAAGTCGCTCGACCCGGCCGAGGTGCGCGCAAGCGGAGCGGACATCCTCCTCTGCAACATGTATCACCTCGCCCTTCGCCCCGGTGTCGACCTCATCGAGCGCGCCGGCGGCCTGCACGCCTTCATGGGTTGGGACGGCCCGATCCTCACCGACAGTGGAGGCTTCCAGCTGGTCAGCCTGCGCCGGGTCATGTCGGTCGACGAGGACGCCGCGACGTTCGTGTCCCCCTACGACGGCACCCGGCTGCGCGTCACCCCCGAGGAGGCCGTCAGCCTGCAGGCGAGGCTGGACGCCGACATCGTCATGTGCCTCGACCAGCCGGTGAGGTGGGGGAGTGAGGCGGCGGCCGCCAGGGCTGCAACCCAGCGCACCCACCGCTGGGCGGCGCGCTGCCGCGCCGTGCATCCCGGTGAGGGCCGGCTGCTCTTCGGCATCTGCCAGGGTGGGTTCGACGCACAGGCGCGCGGCGAGTCAGCGGCGGAGGTGGCCGCGCTCGAGTTCGACGGCGTTGCGATCGGGGGGCTGTCGGTGGGCGAGCCGCTCGAGGTCATGGAGGCGATGACGGCGGCGTCCATCGCAGAGCTGCCCTCCACCAGCGCACGCTACTTCATGGGACTCGGTACCGACAGCGAGCTGCTGACCATGGTGGGCCTCGGCGTCGACATGTTCGACTGCGTGGCGCCGACCCGCCTGGCGCGCACCGGGTCCGCGATGACTCCCGACGGGCGCCTGTCGTTGCGTCGCGCGGTGTACCGCGACGACCTGCGGCCGCTTGTCGAGGGCTGCCCCTGCCCGGCATGCGCGAAGTTCTCGCGCGCGTACCTGCGCCACCTCTTCGTCGCAGGGGAGATCCTCGGCCACCGGCTGCTGACCCTGCACAACGTGAGCCACCTCACGAGCCTCATGGCCGCGGCGCGCGAGGCGATCGCGGCCGGCCGATTTGAGGCGTTCCGCGCTGAGTCGGAGGCCCGCCTGCTCGCCGGCGGCCGACGGGGCGACAGCTCCGACGATGTGCCGTTCCCCGCCGCCACGGGGCGAGTCGGAGCCTCCCGGATCCCGGCTACACTCGATCCCAGTGGGTGAGTTCTTTCTCCGCGTGTCCCGCATACGCGTCATCGTCGTCGTCCTCATCGTGCTCGCTGCATTGTTCATCGACGGCTACAGCCTCTTTTATCGGTACGTTGTCGTCCACCAGCCGCTCGGGCAGACCCTGACCACCGTTCCCAACATCGGCGGTCACCCGATCACGTTCGTCAAGGGCCTCGATCTCCAGGGGGGCACCGAGTTGACGGTGCAGATCTGCCACGGCCTCAACGATCCACCGGGAAGCAACTGTCGCAACGGGCCGAGGGGCCAGACCGTGACCGAGGCGCGCGACAAGACGCTGCCGCTTCTGCAGGCTCGCGTCAATGGACTCGGCGTCTCGGAAGCCGCCGTCTCGGCGCAGGGCGCAGACCAGATCCTCATCCAGATCCCCGGTGTCTCGCTCGACCAGGCGCGCCAGGTGGTGGGAACCACCGCCAAGCTGCATTTCGCCACAGCGGTGCCCGGTGCGCCGAATCCCAACAACCCGCAGTTCCTCGCCGACCAGGAAAGGCTGTACGACCCCAACCAGTTCGCCAACACGCAGCTCTACCCGACGGGCTACCACTGGAAGATCGACGACGCTCTGGATGCCAGCGATGTGATCCAGGCCAGCGTCGGCAACGACTCGACCGGTCAGATCGCGGTCAACATCAATTTCAACGATGCCGGCGCCACCGAGTGGAGCAAGATCACCACCGCGGCGTACGCCTTCACGCAGCAGAACCCCTCGGCCCCGCCGCCGCAGGCGCAGGTGGCGATCTTCCTCGACAACCAGATCATCACCGCCCCGGTGGTGCAGGGTCCCTCGAGCAACAACACGCAGATCACCGGCGGTTTCACCAGTCAGCAAGCCCAGGCGCTGGCGAGTGACATCTCCGCCGGCGCGCTCCCCGCGGAGATCACCACGGTGTCGAGCAACGAGGTGAGCGCGACCCTCGGTCAGCAGACGGTCCAGCGCAGCCTGATCGCCGGCGCAGTGGGCCTGCTGGTCGTCGTGCTCTTCATGCTCGGCTACTACCGATTCCCCGGACTGCTCGCCTGCGTTGCGCTGATTGCCTACGGGGCGATTGTCCTGGCGCTGTTCAAGGTCATCGGTGTGACCATCTCCCTCGCCGCCCTGGCCGGCTTCCTGCTCAGCGTCGGTATGGCGGTCGATGCCAACGTGCTCATCTTCGAACGAACGCGCGATGAGTTACGCCACGGCCGTGGCGTGGGCGCGGCCGTCGACGCGGGCTTCAGGCGTGCCTTCCCGGCCATCCGCGACAGCAACATCTCCACGATCATCGCCTGCCTGGTCCTGGCCATCCTGGGCACCGACATCGTGCGCGGTTTCGCGATCACTCTGGGCATCGGCGTCGCAGTCAGCTTCTTCAGCGCGGTCACCGTGACGCGCGCCCTGCTTGCCGGGGCGCTGCGGCTGCGGCTCGGCCGCAACCCCACCATGTATACGCAGATCCATGAGGAATACGTCGAGAAGCCGCCCAAGGGCCGCTTTGACATCGTGCGTTCGCGAAACTGGTACTTCGCCGGATCGCTGGCGATCATCATCCCCGGGATCCTGGCGATCCTCTTCTGGGGATTCCGGCTGGGCCTCGATTTCAGCGGCGGTTACAAGGTCACGGCCACGCTGGCGCACCCGACACCAGAGGCCCAGGTGCAGAGCACCGTGACGTCGGCGATCGGCAACCTCGAGCCCCAGGTGCAGGCCGACTCCGCCAACCAGTACGAGATCAGCTTCCTGCCCGGGGTGGCCACCGGCGGCAAGGATCCCGTGCAGGCGGTCCAGAGCGCACTGAGCAGCAAGTTCGGCCTGGCCAAGGATCCGAAGACCGGCAACCCGGCAATCCAGGAGCAGTTCATCGGCCCGAGCGTCGCCTCGGACCTGGTGCGCAGCGCGGTCATCCTCATCCTGGTCGCCTCGGCGCTGATCGCCCTCTACCTGGCGCTCGCCTTTCGCCATCAGCGGGCGATCTCCGCGTGGCGGTTCTCTGTGTGCGCGTTCCTGAAACTGCTCCACGACGTGTTCGTGCTGGCCGGGATCTGGGCAATCATCGGCCACTTCACCTCCCTCGGCCAGGTCGACACTCTGTTCGTCACCGCCCTGCTAACGGCGGTCGCGTTCTCGATCCACGACACCATCGTCGTGTTCGACCGCGTGCGCGAAAACCTCCGGTATGGTCCGCGACTCACCTTCGACCAGGTGGTCAACCTCTCGACCGTTCAGACCATGACCCGCTCGTTGAACACGTCGCTCACCGTTGCATTCGTGTTGCTCGCGCTGGTGCTCTTCGGCGGCTCGACGATCACCGGCTTCGTGCTCGCCCTGCTGATCGGGATCGTGACCGGGACATACAGCTCGATCTTCAACGCCAGCACCCTGCTCGTCGCCTGGCAGAAGTCGTCGGCGGAGCGTGCCGCCGCGCTGCCACCGGGTACGCCGCGGAGGGTCGCGCGCGCGACGTGACCGACAATTGGTGAACATGTGAATACGGTTTCCACGGAACGGCTGACGGAACTGGTGCAGCCCTCGCTGCGCCATCTCGGCCTCGACCTCGTCGAGCTGCAATGGCGTCCCGGCCGAACCAGCATCCTGCGCCTGGTCATCGACTCCAGCGCGGGCGTCACCCTCGACGACTGCGAGCGCGTCTCTCACGCGGTTGGCGCTGTGCTCGACGCCTACGATCCCATCGCCGGGCGATACGCGCTCGAGGTGTCGTCGCCCGGGGCTGAGCGTCCCCTCCGAACCGACGCCGAGTGGCGGGCCGCGATTGGGCGGCGGATCAACGTGCGCCTGCGCTCCGGCGACGCCGAGATGGTCGTGGAGGGCCGCCTGCTGCGTCTCGACGATGCCAGCGCCGACGTCGAAGCCCGGGATCGCAACCGCCGCAAGCTGCTGACGCTGCTGCGCGGCGAGGTGATCGCGGCGCGGATCGTCGTCGACATCTGAACACGATGACCGACCTGCCGGCGACCCAGCTCGACGCGGCCATCGCCACGCTCCGTGAGACCACCGAGCTGAGCGACGAGCGCCTCGCGGCCCTGTTCGAGGCCGCCTTCGTGGACACCTACCGCCGCCTGGTCGCCGACGAGGGCGCGGTTCGCGCTCGCGTCGACCTCGCCGCCGGTCAGTGCATCCTCTATCGCACGGAGGACGGGGGTCACGAGGTCCCCGTCGACGTCGCCATCCCCGACTTCCCCCGCCAGGCCGCCCAGGCCGCCCGCGCGGCGGTGGCGTCGGCGCTCCGCGAGGCCGGCAAGGACCGGGTGCTCCGCGAGGCGTCGATGCACCGGGGCGAGCTGATCGACACGATCGTCGACAGCCACGGGGGATCGGTCTGGTACCTCCGCGCCGGGGAGATGCGGGTGCTGCTCCCCCCGGAGGAGCAGGCCCAGGGCGAGGAACTCGTCCCCGGCCGCCACCTCAAAGTGATGGTGCTCGAGGGCCGGCGACGCAGCCAGGACGCCGTCGTGGTGGTGTCGCGGTCCCATCCCCAGCTGCTCCGGCTCCTGCTCGAGCAGGAGGTTCCTGAGGTGGCCAACGGCCAGGTGCTCGTCCGCGGCATCGTCCGCGAGGCGGGGCGGCGGAGCAAGGTGGCGGTGGAGGCCGCTGACCCGGCCGTCGACGCCCGCGGCGCGTGCATCGGGCCCCGCGGCATCCGCCACCACGCGATCACCTCCGAGCTGGGCGATGAGCAGGTCCAGATCGTGGTTTGGTCGGGCGACCAGGCGACCTACATCGCCAATGCGCTGGCTCCCGCGACTGTGCGCCGCGTCGAGCTCGATGACGAGAGCAGGACGGCGACGGTGACCGTGGCCGCCGATCAGCTCTCGCTGGCGATCGGGAGGGGCGGGGACAACGCCCGGCTCGTCGCCCGGCTCTGCGGCTGGCGAATCGACATTGTGGCGGCCGAATAGGGTGACGGCGGCGCGAGTCCCGAATCGGACCTGCGTGGGCTGCAGGCTGGTGAGGCCCCGGTCTGAACTGGTCCGCCTCGCCCTTGATCGCCGCGGACAGGTTACTCTTGACCTTCACAATCAGCTTCCCGGCCGGGGAGCCTACCTCTGCGCGGGCAGCCCGGAGTGCCTTGCGCAGGCACGGCGCCGGCGGGCGCTGACGCGTTCCCTGCGCACTGGGGACAATGTCATCAACTACGAGGAACTGGGCGCCATCCTCGGGGCGCCGCGACAGGAGGAACAGCCATCGCCACGGTGAAGAAGCTCACATTGCCGGCAACGGTGTCCGTCAAGGAGCTCGCCGAACGCCTCTCGGTCTCTGGACCGGAGCTCATCAAGTACCTGATGGGCAATGGCGTCATGGCCACCCTCAACCAGTCGGTGGACTTCGAGACCGCCGCGCTGGCCGCCGACCACTTCGGCTTCGAGGCCGAGAGCGAGGCAGCGGCCGCCGCCACCACCAGCGCGCCGAAAGGCGCACGGCGGCGCAACCCCCTTCTCGACCTCTCCGGCATCAACCCGGCCACCCTCACCCCCCGTCCACCGGTGGTCACCGTGCTCGGCCATGTCGACCACGGCAAGACGTCCCTGCTGGACCGGATCCGGGAGACGACCGTCGCCGCGGGCGAGGCGGGTGGGATCACCCAGAAGATCGGCGCCTACCAGGTGGAGAAGAACGGGCGCGCCATCACCTTCGTCGACACCCCCGGCCACGAGGCCTTCACGGCGATGCGCGCGCGAGGCGCGGATGTCACCGACATCGCCATCCTCGTGGTGGCCGCCGACGACGGCGTCATGCCTCAGACCGAGGAGGCGATCCAGCACGTCCGCAGCGCTGAGGTGCCGATCATCGTTGCCCTCAACAAGGTCGACAAAGACGGCGCCAACCCGGACCGGGTGCTCCAGCAGCTGGCCGACCGCGGCCTGGTGAGCAGCGACTACGGCGGTGACATCACCGTGGTCCGCACCAGCGCCAAGACCGGTGAGGGCGTGGACGACCTTCTCGACATGATCCTGCTGACCGCCGACGCCGAGGTCGAGCCCAAGGCGGATCCCAGTGGCACGGCCGTGGGCACGGTCATCGAGTCCGATCGCGACCCCGGTCGCGGTCCGGTCGCCACCGTGCTGGTGCAGAACGGCACACTGCGGATCGGCGACTACATCGTGGCCGGGCAGGTGTACGGCCGCATCCGCGCCCTCCTCGACGAACGCGGCGGCCGGCTCGTGAAGGCCGGGCCCAGCACACCCGCCGTGGTCACCGGGCTCTCCGGTGTTGCCGAGGCGGGCGACGTCTTCCAGGTGATGAAGAATGAGCGCAGCGCCCGGTCGCTTGCCGAGGAGCGCGCCATCGACGCCAAACAGCGTCTCGCCCAGCCGGTGCGGCGCATCACCCTCGCCGACCTGGCTTCCCAGGTGGCCGAGGGCGCCGTCAAGAACCTCAACGTCTCGATCAAGGCCGATTCCACCGGCTCCCTGGAGGCGCTGCGCGGCCAGGTCGAGAAGATCGAGGATCCGAGCGTCAAGGTGGTCGTGGTCGCCTCCGGGGTCGGGCCCATCGGCGAGGCCGACGTCAACCTGGCCGCGGTCACCGATTCCATCGTCATCGGCTTCAACGTTCGTCCCGACGACCGCGCCAAGATCGCCGCCGACACCCAGGGCGTCGATGTTCGCTTCTACGACGTCATCTACCAGATCACGGACGACATCGAGAAGGCGATCAAAGGCCTCTACGAGCCCACATTCATCGACGTCCTTCAGGGCCGGGCCGAGGTCCGCCAGGTGTTCACCGTCGACGGCAAGAACGCCATCGCCGGCTCGCACGTCGTCGACGGCCGCATCCCGCGCAACTCGACCGCGGCGGTGCTGCGCGACGGCAGGCAGATCGCGCGCAGCAAGATCGCTGTGCTCAAGCGCTTCAAGGATGACGTGCGCGAGGTGGCCCGCGGCTACGACTGCGGCATCACCCTGGAGGACTTCGCGGACTTCGCTGTGGGGGACATCATCGAGGCATATACGGTCGAGCAGCAGAATCTGTGAGTGCCGCATCGGCTCGTTGCCGTCGCGGCGGAGCCGGGTCATGACGACCAACTTCCACAGCCACGCTCAGCACAGCGCGCGGCCTCCGCGCGCCGAGCGCGTCGCCGAGCAGCTGCGTCAGGAGATCTCGCAGTTGATGCTCACCGAGATGAAGGACCCACGCGTGCGGATGGCGTCGATCAGCGCGGTGAAGGTGTCTCCTGACATGCGCAGTGCCCGGCTCATGGTCAGCGCGATGGGGGAGGAGCGCGAGCGCCACGCCGTGGTGGCGGCGCTGCGCCATGCCGAGGGCTATCTGCGCGGCCGGCTCGGGGAGCGGCTCGAGAACCTCAAGACAGCCCCGCGCCTGCGCTTCGAGCTCGACGAGTCGATCGCGTACAGCGTGCGCATCAGCACCATGCTGCGCACGCTCGATGTGCAGGCTCCCGGCAGCGAGACGGCACCGGATGTGGAGGCCGTCACGTGACCGCGGTAACCACCGCCTGGCCACCGCTCGAGGAGGTGGTCGGCGACATCCGCGACATCCTCGATCGATCGTCGGTGATCACCTGCCTGGCGCACAAGGACGCGGACGCCGACAGCCTCGGCTCTGCCCTCGGTTTTGCCCTCTCGATGCGTGCGTTGGGCC
>CATPCA010000195.1 GCA_955652545.1 Candidatus Dormiibacterota bacterium | reverse complement strand
GAGATCGCCGAGGACGCGGAGTTCTTCTCCTTCGGCACCAACGACCTGACCCAGACGACGTTCGGCTACTCGCGTGACGATGCCGAGGGCAAGTTCCTGCTCCGCTACGTCGAGGAGAAGATCCTGCCGGCCAACCCGTTCGAGACCATCGACAGGAACGGCGTCGGCAGGCTGATGCGCATCGCCGTTGCCGAGGGCCGGGCAACCCGCCCGGGCATGTCCATCGGCATCTGCGGGGAGCACGGCGGCGACCCCGAATCGATCGCGCTCTGCGAGGAGCTTGGGCTCGACTACGTGTCGTGCTCACCGTACCGGGTTCCGGTGGCGCGGCTGGCGGCCGCACACGCGCGGCTGGCCACGGTGGAGCGCGACCGCTGAGCGCAGCGGTCGTGACCGGGCCGCGCGTTCCGCCGCAGCTCGAGACGGAGCGGCTGCTGCTCCGGCAGTGGCGCGACAGCGACCTCGACGCCTACGCCGAACTGCTGGCGGACCCGACGGTGATGCGCTTCCTCGGCGACGGTTCCACGATGGGACGCAACGACGCCTGGCGCCACATGGCGATGCACGCCGGCGCGTGGTCGCTGCGCGGCTTCAGCCACTGGGCGGTCGAGGTTCGCGAGTCGGGCGAGTTCATCGGCAGGCTGGGGCCGTGGTTTCCCGAAGGATGGCCGGGACTCGAGATCGGCTGGGTGATCGCACCGCGGCACCAGGGACGCGGCTATGCGACGGAGGGCGGGCGCGTCGCGCTTCGCGTCGCCCACGAGCACCTCGACGCGCACGTGATGTCACTGATCCGGCCGGGCAACGAACCGTCGGCGGCAGTGGCGCGCAAGCTGGGAGGAACGCTCGACCGCACCATCGATTTCATGGGCGGCAGCCTGCTGGTCTACGCGTACCCGCCGCGGGGCTGAACGACATGCAACCCATGCCCACTGGGACACCCTACCAGGTTCGTGTCAGATATGACAGCAACATGAGTGTCCGCCGGGCACCAGGGCCGCATCGGCTACGATCACGCGACCCAACCGATACGGGGAGTTGACGATGCCGGCACCACGAGGCGGCAAGAAGCCGAGCGAGCGCAAACCGGTACGAGCCGGCAAGAAGCCTTCGACACGCGCGGGTCGTCCGCCGGCGCGCCCCTTCGCCGTCCCGGCCGAGCCCGGCGTCGGCCCACCACGCGAGCTCCGCACATTCCGCGGCGCTGCCGAGCCAAGGATGGAATCGACCGCAGGACTTCGGCACGAGCTCATCGACCTGCGCGCCGAGGTGCACCGCCTCGCCGCCGAGATCGACAAGCTGTGGGCGCGTGAGCGAGGCCGTGGCGCGGCCGCTCCGGGGCGGACTGCTCGCAGCATTGCCGGCAAGCCGGTGCGCACCGGGACACGGGCGGCGCGACCGGGAGGTCGCAGCGGTGCGGCGGCCCCACGGGCCAACGCGGGCCCCAAGCGGTCGCCCGGACCCCAACGGTCTCCCGGTCCCAAGCGGTCCGCCGGCCCGAAGAGGTCGCCCGGGGCCAAGCGTGGCACGGGCTGGGCCAAGCCCAAGTCGAAATCGCGGCGCTCAGGAACCACCCCGCGGCGCCGGGGTCGCTGAGGCAGCACAGCACGGCGGCGTCCGCCCTTCGGGCTATCCTCAACCCGTGGCAGAGCACGTCCGCGTCCGCAAGGTGTCGACCAGGGACGGCCGCCCCGTGATGCTCGATGACGGGCACGTCGTCGAGGGCGACGAATTGCAGTCGCCCACCCCCGGCATGCCCTACAGCGTGCGCCGCAGCGTCGCCGAACATGACGAGGCACCGGACGTGTTCATCACGTCGCCGATCCGCGCAGTGATCACCGATGGCGGCGGGGCGATCACCCTCCTCACGGACAATTCGCGGTATGCGGTGGAGGTGATCGGACGCTGATGACGCCGACGGCTGGTCAGGTGATCGCCTACTCTTACGGCCCGCGTTTGATCTCCGTTTGGTGACGCTGAGATGTCCGAACACGTGTCCGACGCCGAGCCGTACCTCCTCGCCGAGGAAGTGGCCGAACGGCTTGGTTTGCCGCTGTCCGTGCTGTTGCGTCGCGTCGAAGCGGGCGACGTGCCTTCGCAGCGTGTCGAGCGCGACGACGGAACGCACTACGCGCTCCGTCTCAGCGACCTCGGTATCGAGACCGAGGACGTCAACGGGGACGACCCCGGCCGCGAGCACGATGACGCCGAGGACGAGCCCGATGGGATCAACGTCTTCGACGAAGTCGGGTCGCGCGGGGTGGAGCGGGCCATCGCGTCCGCGTTCAACCCCGGGGTGCATCCCGAGGGAGAGGACGACCTCGACATCGCCGACGCGTCTGCGTGGCACCGCGAGGACACCAACGCCGAGGAGGCCGCCCAGGAGGGGTCCGAGGGTGCGGCCTGGACCGTGCAGGAGCCGCCAACGCCGGCATGGTCGAGCCGCCCGCTGGAGCCGCAGGAGCCGCCGGTGTGGATCAAGTCCGAAGCGCGCTCCACTGTGGTCGAGGAGGTGGAGGAAGCTGCGCCGCCGCCGCCCGAGCCGCAGGCGACCGACGAGGCTGAGGAGAGTGAGGTGGTCGGCACCGGACAGGTGGCTGCCGAGCCGGCCACGAACCCGACCGACGCCCCGGAGTTCCGCGAGCGCCGCCGTGCCCCGCAGCGCGGCCTCATCGACTCCGGATCGGGCGGCCCGCGCACCGACGTCGCGTCGATGTCGCTCGACGCCCGCGACCTCGTTGCCGGCCTGCTCGACCGCTGGGAGCGTACCCTCGAGCAGCGCATCTACACCGAGCAGCGGCAGCGGTTCCAGGGCGAGCTGACCGCTCGCCAGAACATGGTCAAGCAGCTGCAGATGGAGTTGCAGACCGCGCGTGCGGAACACGCCGCGGCCCAGGCGGAGAAGGACCGCGTTC
>CATPCA010000194.1 GCA_955652545.1 Candidatus Dormiibacterota bacterium | reverse complement strand
GACGCGCGCGTCGACGTCATCCGCGCCGCGTGGCGATCGGCGTACTCCCACATCTTCACCCGCACCGAGATCGACGGCATCTTCAATGGCGACATGGAGGGCGAGGGAAGCTGGGTGGCATCGCGGCTGGCCCCGGCCGGCACGCTCGCCGCCCGGCGAGACGGTCGCCTCATCGGCCTCGCCTCGCTGGGGTTCCTGCGCAACGGAGATGCCGAGCTGGCGGCGTTCTACGTGCGGCCCGAAGAGCAGGGATGGGGCGTGGGGCTGGCCCTGTGGTCACAGGCTCTCGACGAGTTCCGTCTCCGCGGCTGCACACGCATGGAGGTGTGGACCCTGGCCCGCGCCGACGCGCGCAAGTTCTATGAGGCTCGCGGCTGCGTCGCCTTCGCGGACGGCAGTTTCACTACCGCCGGCCATGTCGAGCCTGCCGTCGGCTACGCCGTCGACATCCCCCGGTCGTCCTCGTCACTGCGAGGGCAGTCGATGCCCAGCCGGTAGCCCACCTGCTGATGGGGCGCGGGGGCGGCCGTCTCGGCGAACCCGTACCCGGTGTACAGGGACGACGGGATGCGATGCCCCACGAGGCGCCGTTCGGCGCGCGCACGATTGAACGAGTGGCGGACGTGGTCGAGGCGGAGGAGGACGACGGCGGCGATCGAGGCGATCAGCGGCACCACGGCCATCTTGACGCCGGCGGCGGCGTACATGCCGGTGCCGACGATCACCGCGGACTCGGCGATGAGGATGAGACGGCGGCTGCCGGTCCGCAGCGTTCCGAGCCGCAGCACGAGCACGGTCTCCAGCAGAGAGCCGGCCAGCACCCAGACGGCGAGGGCGGTCCAGAGGGCGCCGCCCGGAAGGAGCACGATGTGCGAGGCGGGGAGACGCAGCGAGGTGACGGGTGCCGTGAGACCGGCGGTGAGCAGCAGGCCCGCGACGACGGCGACGCGGAACACCAGGCAGACCTGGGCCAGCCGCACGGCGGCCGGCGCGAGGAACGTGCGCCGTGGCGAGCGCGGCACGCCGAGGGGACGGAAGCTGCTGGGTGCGGACCGGTTCACTGCGGCCAGAGTAGATCCGTCTGCAAGGCGATTCGTGGCAAACGCGTCACGAGGGTTTCACGTTCTGGCGTCGCCCTGTGCCGGCGCCACGGGACCGTGACGCCCGTCCCGGCGGGTCAGCCGTTGCGCTTGAGCAGGTCCAGCCGCCTGACCCGCCCCTCGGCGGCTCCGAAGGCGACGATGCTGGTGGTCACCAGCAGCACTCCGCAGCCCGATTGCGGCTGCTACGTTGGCGCATCAATGCACGAACCACTTCGCGCCGTCAACGGCGCCGGCTTCGCAGCTCCCGCCGGGCTCACCGCGCTGCCCGTCGTGCTCGCACCGGTGTCAGGACGCCTGCACGTGCTGCTGGTGCGGCGCGAGGAAGAACCGCACGCGGGGATGTGGTCGCTGCCGGGCGGCTTCATGAGTGGCGACGAGCGACCGGAGGAGACGGCGCAGCGCAAGCTCACCGAGAAGACCGGGGTCGGCGCCGTCTACATGGAGCAGCTGCAGACGTACGGCGATCCCAACCGCGACCCGCGCGGCTGGATCCCGTCGGTCGCCTACCTCGGCCTCATCGACGCCGCCGTCCTGCGCGAGCACGAGTCCGCGGCGCGCTGGTTCGCGGTCGACGCCCTGCCGCCCCTGGCGTTCGACCACGCCGAGGTGATCGGGGACGCCGTCGAGCGTTTGCGCGGCAAGGTGTGGTGGTCGAACATCGCCGTGGGCCTGCTCCCAGAGCAGTTCACCATGCCGCAGGCGCGACGCGTGTTCGAGGCCATCAGCGGCGTCACCTACGAGCCGTCGAACTTCCGCCGCGGTCTCGAGCAATCCGGCCTGGTGCGCACCACCGGCGGTGTCGTCAAGAGCGGACCGGGGCGGCCTGCAGCGCTGTATGAGTTCGTCGACCGCCGGCCCGCCTGGAGCACGCGCCGCTCGCGCGCGCCTGCGACGGTTCGGACGCGCGAGCCGCGCTGAGCCAGGGTCAGGCGCTGCTCGGGCGCTCCTCGAGGGTGGCGTGAAGCGTGATCGTCTGGCTGCCCCGGTGCACCTTGCACGAGATCACCTGGCCCACCTTCTTCGCCTGGATCAGCCCGCCGAGCGTCTGCCCGTTGTCGATGTCGACACCGTCGATGGCGACGAGGATGTCGCCGCCCTTGAAACCGGCAGCCGCGGCCGGCGTTCCCGCGGTCACACCCTTGACGAACACGCCGGGACCCGAGAACCCCGAGCCGGCTTCGATGGCGTCGATGCTGTCGAGGTAGGAGACGCCGAGGAACGGATGCTGCACGGCCTGGTGGTTGATGAGCGTCTCGGCGACGTAGCGGGCGAGATCGGCAGGGATGCTGTACCCGATGTTGTTCGCGTTGCCTGCGGTGGCGACATTGACCCCGACGACATCCCCCGCCATGTCGGACAGCGGGCCGCCGCTGTTCCCCGGGTTGATCGACGCGTCGGTCTGGAGAACGTCCTCGAGCGTCTCCGACGAGGACCCGCCGCTGGCGCTGATGGTGCGGTGCAGCGCGCTGATCACCCCGGCGGTCACCGAGCCCTGGTTGCCGAGCGGCGATCCGATCGCGACAACCGGCTGCCCCACGGTCAGGTTGGCCGAGGTGCCGAACGTCGCCTCCGGGAGTGTCGTGCTCGGCACGCTCACCACGGCGATGTCGTCAAGGCTGTCCTTGCCGACCAGCTTGGCGGCAAACTCCTCGCCGTCGGGCATGACCACATGGAGGCCGACGGCGCCGTTGACGACATGGTTGTTGGTCACCAGGTAGCTGACCGAGGTGTCGTGCGTGATGACGAAGCCGCTGCCGAGGTCGGTCGTGGACGACTGGGAGGCGATGATGGTCCCGACCGCCGGGGCCAGTTGCTTGGCGACCGCGATGGTGGCGACCGTGCCGGCGTTGACCGGGGTGCCGTTGACCCGCACCTCAGCCGTCCCCGATCCGCCGGCGCCGTTGCGGGTGGCGGCGTAGGCGACGCCGCCGCCGACGATGAGCCCCACCAGCAGCATGGCCACCGCGCCGGGCCAGCGCCCGCGCCGGGCTGGGAGCGGCTGGGGTGG
>CATPCA010000193.1 GCA_955652545.1 Candidatus Dormiibacterota bacterium | reverse complement strand
CGATGAGCCCCGCCAGCAGCATGGCCACCGAGCCGCGCCAGCGCCGGCGCCGGGCGAGGAGCGGCTCTGGCGGTGGCGGGGGCGGGGTGCTGTCCGACGAGGAGGCGGGCTGGTCAGCGTGAGAGCCCGCCGCGGATGGGGAGGCTTCGGGCCACGGGGAGGCCTCAATGGGGTCGATGACGCCTATTGTGGCCCGCGCATGCTCGCCAGCGTCCTCACCATGGGGCGTCCATGACCGCGCTCACCTGCGCCCTCGGACCGGACTCGGCAGGGACTCTTCTCCATCGATTCCTGGGTTCTGCGACCACCCGGCTGGATGTCGCGGTGTACGAAGCGGGGCCGGCCTATGCGTGGGCGTTCCCCCGCGCAATGGAGCGTGGGGTCAAGGTCCGGCTGCTGCTCGATGGCCACGGGGGCGCCAACCGCGGCTGCCTCGAGGAGCTGCGGGCGGCGGCGGCGCGCGGCACCGTCGTTCCCTGCCGGCTGCGCCGCCACGAGGGCGCGCGCGACGCCCACTGGAAGCTGCTCGTCGCGGACTCGGAGCGGGTCGCGGTGGGCACGGGCAACCTCATCGAGCGCGACGCACCCGCCGACCGCCACGGCCGCCTGCCGCCGGACGCCCCACCCCAGGCGGGCACGCGCGAGTGGTGGGCGTTCGTCGACGGCGCCCCCACCCTGGCGTCGATGGCGCGGTGGCACATCGGCGCGGTGTGGCGCGAGGCCACGCCGCCGCCGCCGGTGTGGGCTGTTGACCCGGCGGCCGAGGTCCCGCCCGTCGGAGCTCCGCGGCCGAGCGTGCCGCCGCTCGACGTGGAGGTCGGCCCGCGGCGCCTTCACCTCGCGGTCGAGGCCCGGGCGGTGCGCCTGGCCATCGAGGCCATCCTGGAGTCGGCCGGCAAGCGCTGCCTGGTGGTGGTGCCCTACATGCACACCTGGGCCCACGAGGTGCGACCGCTGCTCGAGCGTCTCGCCGAGGGCCGCCGCAATGGGCTCGACGTCCGAGTGCTGCTCGGAACGGAGCCCGCAGGCGGGGACGCCGCCACGCTCCGTGAGCGCCACGTTCCGGCTCGGGTGATGGACCCGGTGCGATGCACGACCGGACACGCCAAGGGACTTGTCGTCGATTCCACCGCCCTGGTCATGTCATCGAATTGGAGCGCGGCGGGACTCGGCACCGCGATCGAATGCGGCCTGCGCATCGATCATCCCGCCGCCGCCGACTACTTCGGCGACGCCTTCGAGCGCGACTGGGAGGTGTCGGATCCAGCGTGAGCGCCGGTTGTATCGCAAGCCCGGGGTTATGCTCGCCGCATGATCGACGACGAGGTCGTGGCCGGCCCGCGTCCTGACGCGGTACCCGAGCGGCTCCCGGTGGTGCCGCTGCGGGACAATGTCGTCTTCCCTCATCAGCTGGCGCCGCTTGCGGCCGGGCGACGGCGCTCCGTGGCCGGGCTCCAGGCCGCTGTCAACGCCGACGGGCGCGTCATCCTCGCGGTGCAGCGCGACGCCCAACCAGACGACGTCGGTTTTGGCGACCTCCACCAGATCGCCGTCGTCGCCACCGTCGGAGCTCTGCGACTCATCCCCGGGGCCGGGGCGCACGCACTGGTCGAGGGACAGCACCGAGTGCGACTGCAGTCGTTCGAGGAGGACGGCGATCACTGGTCGGCGTCGTACGACGCCATCGATGACAACGACCTCACCGGGACGGAGGCCGACGCGCTGGCGGGGAGCGTGCGCCAGCTCTTCGCCGAGTACGTCACGGCGGGAGGGCAGGTCGCCCCCGAGGTTGCCGCGGCGATGGCCCGAGCGGGTGGCCCCTCGCGGGTGGCGGACATCGCGTCGGCCGCGCCCGACCTGACCGTCGACGAGCGGGTGGAGCTGCTCCAGACGCTCGACGCGGTCGAACGCCTCCGCCGCCTGGCGCCGTTGCTCGGCCGCCAGGTTGAGGTGGCGTCGATGCGCACCCGCATCCACGAGGACGTCACCAGGACCATCAACAAGTCGCAGCGCGAGCACATCCTCCGCGAGCAGCTGCGAGCGGTGCGCAAGGAGCTCGCCGAGCTCGAGGGCGAAGGCGACGACGGCGAGGATCTCAGCGCGCGCATCGAGGCCCTGGGGATGTCCCCGGCGGTCAAAGCCCGAGCGCTCAAGGAGGTGTCGCGCCTCGAACAGATCCCCAGCGCGTCGCCTGAGATGGGCATGGTGCGCACCTGGGTCGACTGGCTGCTCGACCTTCCATGGGGCGAGCCGCCGCACGTCGACATCGACATCGAGAGAGCCGCCGCCATCCTCGACGCGGACCATTACGGTCTCGCCAAGGTCAAGGACCGCATCCTCGAATGGATGGCGGTGCGCGACCGGGCGCAGCGGCGGGCTGACGCGACGGCAGCAGCCGCCGCCCAGGTGACCGCGCAGGACGACGCCGGCGGCGACACGGACGCTCAGTCACCGCAGCCCCCGGCGCGCGACAGCACCCGCCCGCCCTGGGTCCTGCAGACGCCCATCCTCTGCCTGGTCGGCCCGCCCGGGGTGGGCAAGACCTCGCTCGGCCGCAGCATCGCCCGTGCCATGGACCGCCGCTTCGTGCGCCTGTCACTCGGCGGCATCCGCGACGAAGCCGAGATCCGTGGCCACCGCCGCACCTACATCGGGGCCCTGCCCGGACGGATCATCCAGTCGATGAAGCAGGCCGGCAGCATCAACCCGGTGATCATGCTCGATGAAATTGACAAGGTTGGCACCGACTTCCGCGGTGACCCGTCGGCGGCGCTGCTCGAGGTGCTCGATCCCGAACAGAACCGCGAGTTCAGCGACCACTACCTCGAGGTCGCCTACGACCTCTCCCACGTGCTCTTCATCACCACCGCCAACATGGTCGAGACGATCGGCCCGGCGCTGCGCGATCGCATGGAGCTGATCCGCATCAGCGGATACACCGAGGTGGAGAAGCTGGGCATCGCCGAGGGCCACCTGCTGCCACGCCAGCTCCAGCAGCACGGGCTCGATGACGGAGAGCTGTCGATCGGCCACGACACCCTAGTGGCGATCCTCCGCGGCTACACGCGCGAAGCGGGGGTGCGTCAGCTCGACCGCACCATCGCCGAGATCGCCCGCAAGGTGCCGCGGCGGCTCGCGGCGGGCGCCGAGCGCGTCGTCGTCGAACCCACCCAGCTCAGCGAATTCCTTGGCCCGCAGCGCTACGACTACGGCGAGGCGCAGGAGGCGGACGAGGTCGGCGCCGTCACCGGGGTGGTGGTCAGCGACGTGGGCGGCGACATCGTCACCGTCGAGGCGCTGGCGGTGGTGGCACCCCCCGACCTGTCCCTGACCGGGCAGCTCGGCAACGTCATGGAGGAGTCCGCCAAGGCAGCCCTCTCCTGGGCGCGCGTGCATGCCGTCGAGTACGGCGCACCGCGCGACTTCTTCGATACCCACGCTCTGCACATCCACGTGCCCGCCGGGGCGATCCCCAAGGACGGTCCCTCCGCGGGTGTCACGATGGTCACCGCGATGGTCAGCGTCGCGTCAGGGCGCAGGGTGCGTCGCGACGTCGCCATGACCGGTGAGGTGACGCTGCGCGGCCGGGTGCTGCCGATCGGCGGCGTCAAGGACAAGCTGCTCGCAGCCCATCGCTCGGGGTTGACCACGTTCATCATGCCCCGCAAGAACATGCGCGACCTTGACGAGATCCCCCGCGACGTGCTCGAGACAGTCGAGGTCGTGCCTGTCGACAACGTCGGCGAGGTGTTGGCCCGTGCCCTGATCGACGCGCCCGCCGAGCGTCGCGAGCGGCGCGGCGCCGGATTCATGCTGCCCCTGCGCGACGACGACGTACGGCCCCCGACCATCACGGCCTGATGGGCGAGCCGCTCGGCGACCTCGTCGACCTCCACGTGGTGGTGGATCCGACCTACGACCAGAACTGCTACGTGCTGCACCGGCGGGACAGCGACGCGGCGGTCGTCGTCGATCCGGGCCTGCAGCACCCGCATACGCTGCACCTGCTGGAGGACAACGGCTGGCGGTGCGAGCGGGTTCTCCTCACCCACGGCCACGGCGACCACGTCAACGGGGTGCCGGCGATGGTGGCCGCGCACCATTGCCCGGTGGCCCTGCACCCCGACGACCGTGAGCAGCTGGTGAGCATGCGATTCCTGCCGGGCATCCCCACCGATCTTCCCGACGTTGAGATCGATGAGGACCTCGTCGACGGCCAGGTGATCCCGTGGCACGGCATCGACCTCGGGGTGTTGCACACCCCGGGACACACCCGCGGTTCGGTGTGTTTCGTCGCCGGGGGTGACCTGCTCAGTGGCGACACGCTCTTTTACCGCGGGGTGGGCCGCGCCGACCTACCCGGGGGCGACTGGCCACAGCTCCTGGTCAGCATCGAGGAGCAGCTCTACACGCTGCCGCCCACGACCGTGGTGTATCCCGGCCACGGTTCACGCACCACCGTCGGTGAGGAGATGGGGTCAAACCCCTTCGTCGTCCATCCCCGTTACCGCTGAAGGCCGTGCGCGCCGACGGATGCGCTGATCCGTCCGATCAACTCGGCGAGGATCGCGGCCGTCACTCCCCAGATGACGTCGCCGCCCACTTCGTAGAAGTGCACATCGCGGGCTTGACCCTCGTGGATGAGGGTCCGCACGGTGTGCGGAGCATCGATGAGGGTCTGGAGATCGACGTGGAAAAGGCGAGCCACCTCGAAGGGCTCGGCGCGCATGGCGATGTCGTGATGCCGCACCCCGACCACGGGGGTGAGCCAGTTGTCCGATGTTGCCGTCAGGAGTGGCGGCAACAGGCCGATGGCTTCCACGGCCTCGCCGGGGATGGCAGCCTCCTCGCCGGCCTCGCGGAGCGCGGTGGCGACGATGTCCGCATCGTCGGACTCACTGCCGCCGCCAGGGAAACCGATCTGGCCGGCGTGGTGACGGAGATGCGCCGTGCGCTCGATGAAGAGCAGCGGCAGCCGCGGATCCCTGGTGTCGAACAGCAACAGGACCGCGGCGGTTCGACGGGTCGCGGGTGGCGCGTCGTCATGCGTGGCGTCGAGCCGGTCGACAGCGCTGCGCAGCAGGTTCTCGAGGTCGGCCATGGGGTCACTCTACGGGACACCCGCGGAAGGGCGCGGTCAGGCGGCGCGGGGCCTCATCGTGTGGCGGAGGTTCGCCTCGAGGCGCCACATGGAGTCGGCGCGGCGCACGGCATCCTCGATCACAACGGCCAGAACCTGCTGACGGATGTACCGCCCGGCAGCGTCGTCCTCGCTGGCGTCGGCCAGGCGTTGCAGCTCTGCGGGTGCCATATCTCGCTTCTGCTCCGTGGTGCGGCGTGGCCCGGGGTGTGACCCGGTGCCGTGGCCGTGGTGGAAACGTACGCTTGCCATGGGCGGCCGCGGTCACGCCGTGACCAAGCCTCGGTAAATCTGCGTGAAGGAGGTCAGAGGGCGTGCAACGCGATGTCCTATCGCGCGGTCGGGATCGGCCACCGCCGCAACGGTGCGTGCACTGCGGTGGCGAAATGCGGGTCTCGCATCGCGAGTACGCGGGCGCCGGAAGCAGCACCGTGGTGCTGCGCTGCGCCTCATGCGGCCGTACCGCGACCGGCTCGACCCGCAGCGACGCCGACCGGCGAGCCGCCAACACGCGGTATTCCCGGCGCCATCAACCGATCGACGAGGGCCCGCCGGCGAACCCTGTCCTCGATCGCGAGGTGGCGCGCAGGCTGCTCGAAGAGCTCGGCGGCTAGCTCATCGAGGCGCTGGGGCTTGCCCCGACCGGGTGCGCCGCGCCCAGCGTCGAATGGGAGTCAAACCAGTTGAGCACGGCGGCGTTGATCTGCTCGCGGTCGATGTCGACGCTCATGCCGTGGCCGCTGCGCGGGAACGTGACGCGGACCACGTCTGCGCTGCACACGAGCCGCCGCTCGATCTCCACCGCGTTGTCGGGGTGGATGGTGCGGTCGCGTCCACCGTGCATCAACAGCACCGGGGCGCGGATGGCGGCGAGCTCGTCGCGGACCTGGGCGATGAGCCGGGTGAACTGGTGGATGGACGACATCGGGCGGCGGCCGTGCGAGTAGAGCTCCTCGACGCCGGCCGGGTCGTACAGGTCGACGTCGTCGCTGGCCTGGTGCCATCGCACCACGTGACGCGCGACCGGCACCACCCGCACCGCCAGGCCCGTCAGCCAGACAGCGGCGGCCAGCGTGGCCACCGCCGCGACGCGCAGGTCGGTCGCCGCCAGGTGAAGCGCCAGGGTGCCGCCCATCGACTGGCCGGCGACCATCACCTCGTCGCAGTCCGCCGCGAGAATGTCGAGCTCCCGCTGCGCGGAGGCCATCCAGTCGGTGTGCGACGACGCCCCGAGGTCCTCGGGGGTG
>CATPCA010000192.1 GCA_955652545.1 Candidatus Dormiibacterota bacterium | reverse complement strand
TGTATCGGTAATCCCAGTTGCGCGTTCCGCCGACTGTCTCCGGCAGGCTGCAGGTGGTCGCAGCCACGATGGCTCCCGTGGGCTCGAACGTGAGCAGCTTGAGCACCAGCGCCGACCGATGCACCATCTCGCGCCATCGCCCCCGGTAGGTGCACTTGGCCAGCCAGGTGTGCCAGTAGTTGACGGTCGACATGAAGAGGTCGTGCTCGCGGTCGGGAGAAAGGCGCAGATCGTCGCTGTCGTCCTCTGCTTGCCCGAGCGCAAACGACACCTCCTCGCACTCGCAGATGCTGAAGTCGGCGATCGCCGCGCCGCCATCGACGTGGACTGGGACGTCGGACCCCAGCGCCAGGTCGAGCAGCGGCGAGCGGAACCACACGCCGCCCTCAGTCACCTCAACGCGATGTTCGGCGCGGGCGAAGTCGAAGGCGGGAGCGCATAGCATGCGCAGCGTCATGCTGCCCCGGATGCACCGCACGTGGCGAATCAGGCAGCGCCGGCGGTGTCGCGATGCCTCGTCACCGACGGGCATGTAGTCGACAATTTCCGCCACGCCGGAGTCTGCAAGAAATCTCGTCACCAGCACGTTGCTGTCCGGCCAGTAGAGTTGCTTGGCCCGATAGTTCTCAACGGTGGGTGCGATGCGGAACCGTCCTCCTTTGTCGGCGTCCAGGATGGCGGCGAAGACGCTCGGCGAATCGAAGTGCGGGAAGCAAAGCCAATCTATGGACCCGTCGGTCCCGACGAGGGCGGCGGTCCGCATATCGCCGATCACGCCGTAGTTCTCGATCGGTTGGTACGGGGCGGGCACGCTCATCGGGATCGACGGGTGCGGGTTCGGCGATTCAGCCGGCCGTTACCTTTGCGCGGTAGCTGCCCTGGCGGAACTCGTCGGTGAGTGACGGATGGGATGGCCGCCAATCGAGTTCGGCGCGGGCCCTGGCGGCGTTCGTGCCCTGGTCGAGCAGCAACACCTCGGCAAAGTAATCGCCGAGGCGCGTCCGAGCCTCGCCCTCGGAACCCGGCACCGCCCCCGGAGCGCGGGCTGCTACGGCGGCAGCCTCGGTGAGCTCAGCGACGGTCGGGTTCAGTCCGTTGCCGATGACGTAGTAGCCGCGAGCAGTGTCATCTTCCAGCACGCGCCGGAAGACCTCCGCGAGATCGACAACGTGCACGTTGGACCAGTGCTGCTGTCCGGTGCCGAGCATGATCATGTTGCCGGCATCGTCACGTGGCGAACCCAGCAGCAGCCCCGGAATCGCGCCGCCTCCGTCGCCGTAGGCCACGCTCGACACGACCACGACGCCGCGCAACCCCTTGGCGTCAAACACTCGGCGCTCGTTGCCCTCCTTCCAGGCCACCATCGCGGGGGCATTGAACGGCGACATGGCAGCGTTGGCACCGTAGACCCAGATGCCGCTGATGCTTATGTAGGCCTTGCCGGTGCCCTCGAAGGCCTCGATCGCCGCGTCGACCACGGCGCTGTCGAGGGCGGCGCTGGTCTCGTCATTGGGGCTCGCGGTGTGGATCGCCGCATCCGCCTGCCGCAGCAGGCTGACCACCGCCGGCCGGTCGTAGAGATCGACGACGGCCGGCTGAACCCCGGGGGCCAGCCGGTCCGCCTGGGCGTCGTCGCGAACGAGCGCTGTCACCTCATGGCCGTGCTCCCGCAGTTCCCTCAGGACGTGAGATCCCACGAACCCCGTCGCTCCGGTGAGTGCCACGTTCATCTTCGGGTGCCCTCCTGGCGCGATCGCTGCGAGGAGGCCAGCTTGAACGTTCAAGCTTGAAATGTCAAGTGAACCGTCAAGTCTCGGCCGCCCATCACTTGAAGAGGGGAGTGATGAGGGTATGCTGGCGGGGTGGCTCGTCAATCGCGCCGAGGCGCGACGCAACCGCCGGTCAAGTGGCTAACCGCATCGGAGCTGGAATCGTGGCTCTCCGTCGTCCGGCTGCTGACGTGGCTTCCCTGGTCGATCGATCAACAGCTGCGTCGTGATTCGAAGCTGAGCATGGTTGAGTATCAGGTGCTCGCCATGCTGTCCGACAACCCGGATCGAACCATGCGCATGAGTGCGCTTGCGGAGGTCACAAACGCGTCGTTGTCGCGGCTCTCACACGTGGTCGAGCGTCTCGAGCGGCGGGGTTTCGTCCGCCGGGCGCCGGATCGCACCGATGGGCGGTTCACCAAGGCCATCCTGACCGACGAGGGCTTCGAGACACTTGCTGCAGCGGCGCCCGGACACGTGAGGCACCTCCGATCGCTCGTCATCGACGTGCTTTCGCCGGAGCAGCTGCGACGAATCGGCGCTGACGCAGCACGCATCATGGCTCGCATCGACACGTCCGAATAGAGACCTCTAGGTCTCGGGCCGGTTGCCCACGTCTGGCGCCGCTGTCGTGGGATCAGGTTATGCCAGTACCTGCGTGTGACCCCCGTGGCTGGCCAGCTGGAGATCTACCACAGTCGCCAACGGCGTGAGCTGAACCTGGGGAAATCGCCGCCGCAGCTCGGCGGCGTCGAAGCGCATGTTCATCGTGTCCATAGCGACCCCGGCATGGATCATCGCAGCGATGTCGGGCTTGATCGGTTTCAGGAGCAGCTGAGCCACCCGCATCACCGGCAGCGGAACGTGCTTCACCGCCGCCCTCCGGCCCGCTGCGACCACAATCTGCTGCACCAGCTGGTTGAATGTAAGGTCGTCCGGCCCACCGATCTCCAGGACCGCCCCGTTCAACTCGGGATCGAAGATCGCCAGCTCGACGAAGTGGGCCACATCACGCTCCGCGATGAAGTTGATGGCGTTGTCGCCCTTGCCGAACACCATGGTCTTGCCCTTGTTCACGATGGGACCGCCCACGATCCCGGCCCAGAGCGCCATGAAAGCGGTGGGGCGAACGATCGTCCAATCGAGGCGGCTCGCGCGAACGGCCTCTTCGGCACGACACTTCATGCGAGCAAGCTCCAGAGGGTGATCTGCGCGCGCGTCGTGCATCGACAGCAGCACGAACCGGCGAACATGGGCGGACTCGGCTGCCTGGATCAGGTTGGCGTTACCCTCGAAGTCAACCACCCGTGGACCGGAACCGCCGGGTCCGAATCCCGTCACCGCCGAGACCACCGCCTCGACGCCGTGCATCGCGGCGGCCAGCGACTGCGGATCGCGGACATCCCCGCGGGCCAATTCCGGGCCCTCCCCAAGCCGCTGCCGAGCGCGCGCAACGTCACGGGTCAGGACTCGGACGCCACCGCCATGTGCCGACAGCCGCGGGATCAGCTCGGTGCCGAGATGGCCGGTGCCCCCGGCGACGAGGATCACCGGCGCACCACCTGGTCGCGAACCGCGACGTCAACAGTGGCGTCACTCTCGTCGACCGGCTCGAGGTAGAAGCGAGCCCACCGGACCAGCGCGCCGGCGACTCCGAAGACGATGCAGCCGCGCATGAGGTGAGC
>CATPCA010000191.1 GCA_955652545.1 Candidatus Dormiibacterota bacterium | reverse complement strand
TGGCAGCGGGCCAGCGTCGACCAGAGCGCTTTGAGCACCTGGCAGAAGGGTGGTTCGAACGCCCTGGCCGGCGCACCCAGCAGTCCCACGGCCGTCGCCAAGACCGCCACGTGCGGATCCGGCTCGCCTGCGGACTACGCGCTCGTCACCTTCAGTGCTCCCGCCGCCGAGCATTACGGCGGCGTCGCCACCGACGGCACCTGGGACTCGCTGAACAACCGCTCGATGGTGCACTACACCGGGACGCCCGGCCCCGGCCAGCCGGGCAACTCCATCATCGCCTTCCACCGCGAGCCGGACTACGAGCACATCGACCAGCTCAACGTCGGCGACACCGTGTCCGTGCAGGACCGGACCTGTCACACCTTCACGTACAAAGTGACCGGCAAGTGGACGCTGGATCCCAACAAGGTCACTCAGCTGGTGCCGACCAGCGGCCACGACCTGACGCTGGTCACGTGCACCCCCTTCTGGGTGGACTCGTTGCGCATCATCTGGCGCGCCACCCTGGTGTCACCGAGCGCCTGAACCGCGTCAGCGCCGGCGGCGTCCCCCAGCCGGGTGGACGCACTGGCTCAGGGCTGGACCCGGGCCATCCGCTGGAGCCGGGCGATCCGCTCCTCGATGGGAGGGTGCGTCGAGAACAGCGCGGCAAGGGAGGCCCGCCGGTTGCCGAACGGGTTGACGATGTAGAGCGGTGCCAGCGCCGGAGCCACCTGCATCGGCACCACCGCCGTCCGTGCCTCGAGCTTGCCCAGCGCATCGGCCAGCGCGAGGGGATCGTGTGACAGCAGCGCGCCGTCGTGGTCGGCCTCGTACTCCCTGGCGCGGCTGATCGCGAGCTGGATGATCACCGCGGCCGGCGCGGCCAGCAGCGCGACGAGCAGCGTGAGCAGGATCTGTGCGCCGCTCTCCTCTTCGTCGCCGCCCATGAAGAAGAGGGAGAACTGCGCGATCTGGGCGATGATCGAGATGCCGAGCGCGACGGTGGCCGCCACTGAGGCCACGAGGATGTCGCGGTTGCGCACGTGGCTCAGCTCGTGGGACAGGACGCCGCGAATCTCGCGGGCGCTGCAGAGGTTGAGGATCCCGGTCGTGCAGCAGACCGCCGCGTGCGACGGGTTCCGACCGGTGGCGAAGGCGTTGGGCGACGGGTCGTCGCTGATGTAGACGCGCGGCTTGGGAATGCCGCCGGCGGCGGCGAGCTCAGCGACGATCTGGTGCAGCTCGGGCGCCTGCTCTGGGGACACCTCGACGCCGTGGGCGGCGCGGATGGCGATGGTGTCGCTCTTCCAGTACGAGAGGCCGTTCAAGGCCAGGGCGATTACCGCGGCGACGATCAACCCGGTGCGGTGGGCCACCAGCCCGCCGATGACGAGGAACAGAGCGTCGAGAAGAGCCAGGAGGAGAGCGGTCTTGATGTTCTGCCACATGTGGCAAGGGTACCCGGCCACCGTCACGGTGAAGCGCGGGTGCTGCGCGTGCGGCTGGAACCTCGGAGCGTCGTCGAACGGGGCTGCGGCGTCGGTTCCGGCTAGGTGGGGAAGCTCCCATGATGGCGCGGCGCGTCGTCCCTGACGCGGGAGGCATAGGCGGCGAAGCGCAGCACCAGCTCGGCGCGCAGGTCGGCCGGCGCCACCACCGCGTCGACGATCAACTCATCCGCGAGGCGGTAGATGTCGATGTCCTCGCGGTACTCGTCCTGGAGCTTCTTGATGAAGCCCGCTCGCTCATCTTCGGGAAGTTCCTGGATGCGGTTGTAGTACACCGCGTTGACCGCCGCCTCCGGCCCCATCACCGCGATCTGCGCCGAGGGCAGCGCCAGGGTGCAGTCCGGGTCGAACGCCGGCCCCGCCATGGCGTACAGGCCCGCACCGTACGCCTTGCGCATGATCACGCAGATCTTGGGGACCTGTGCCTGTGAAAGCGCGGAGATCATCTTGGCGCCGTGCCTGATGATTCCCTGCCGCTCCACGGCGGTGCCGATCATGAAGCCTGGGACATCGGCGAGGAAGAGCAGCGGAATGTTGAAGGCATCGCAGCAGGTGATGAAACGGGTCGCCTTGTCGGCTGAGTCGACGAAGAGCACTCCGCCCTTGAAACGCGGCTGCGAGGCGACGACGCCCACCGCGCGCCCATCGATGCGCGCCAGGCCGGTGACCAGCTCCCGAGCGAAGAGACGCTTGATCTCGAAGAACGAGTCCACGTCGACGAGAGCGTCGATCACCGCCTGCACGTCGTAGCCGCGGCCCGGCTCGAGCGGGATCGTCTCCTCGATGGAGGGCGCGCCGGCGGGGACCGCCAGCCCGGCGATATCCGCGACGTGCTCGCGCCACGATTGGGGCATGTAGGACAGGTAGCGGCGCGCCGCCTCGATCGCCTCCGGCTCGGTGCCGGCGAGCAGGTCGCCGCAGCCGCTGACGGTGCAGTGCATCCGGGCCCCGCCCATCTCCTCCAGTGACACCTTCTCCCCCACCACCACTTCGGCCATGCGCGGTGAGCCGAGGTACATGGACGCGTTGCCCTCGACCATGAAGACGGCGTCGCAGAAGGCGGGGATGTAGGCGCCGCCCGCGGCGGACGGGCCGAAGAGCACGCAGAGCTGTGGCACCTGGCCGGAGAGACGCACCTGCATGCGAAAGATGCGCCCGGCGTGGCGGCGCCCGGGGAACATCGCCACCTGGTCGGTGATGCGCGCTCCGGCCGAATCCACCAGGTACACCATGGGGATCTGCAGTCGTTCCGCCGTCTCGAGGATGCGGACGATCTTCTCGACGGTGCGCGCGCCCCAGGATCCCGCCTTCACCGACGGGTCGTTGGCCATCACCGCACAGGCACGTCCGTGCAGTGTTCCGATGCCCGTGATGACGCCGTCCGCGGGCAGGTCGTCGGCGAGATTGTTGGCCAGCACGCCGTCTTCGACGAAGGCTGTTCGCTCGTCGAACAACAGCGCGATGCGCTCGCGCGGCATCAGCTTGTTGTGCTCGGCGAGCTTGGCGCGTGCCTTCTCCGATCCGCCGCTGCGCGCCCGCCGCAGGCGCTTCTCGAGGTCGGAGGAGTCGTGCGCCGGCGTCGCTGGTGCGGAGGCGACGTCGGTCATCCCACCGGCTCCTCGACCGCCGTCGCGGTCCACACGCCGGCCCGGTACAGCTTGCCCGGCAGTTCCAGGCCGAGATCGGCCGCGAGGGTGTTGCTCACCGCGCAATAGGCGACCAGGTCGCAACCGTGCACGCCGCCGACACTCGCCACCGCCTGCAGCGCGTCCTCGCTGCACACGTTGCCTGTCGAGCGTGGCGCGAACGGGCAGCCACCGAGACCCCCGGCGCTGCCGTCGAACCGGGTGACGCCGGCCTCGTACGCCACCAGCACGTTGGGGACGCCGAGTCCGCGAGTGTCGTGCACGTGCAGCGACAGACGCTGCTCCGGGACGACCTCGCCGGCCCGCAAGCACATCTCACGAACGGCAGCCGGGTGGGCCACCCCGATGGTGTCGGCGACGCCGATCTCCGACGCACCGCGGCGGACCAGCTCCGAGCACAGGTCGACGACGCGCTGCGGGTCGACGAAGCCTTCGAAGGGACAACCGAAGGCGACGGATACCGCGACGTCGACTGCACAGCCCGACGACCGTGCGTCGACGACCACGGCGTCGAGGTCGTCAAGGGACTCGGCGACGCTGCGGTTGACGTTGCGCCGGTTGAACGTTTCGGTGGCGCCAATCGTGTACAGGACGTTGCGCACGTCGTGCTCCAGGGCCAGGTCGAGGCCGCGACGGTTGGGGATGAGCACGCGCAGACGCGCCAGCGGCAGCGGTCCGAGCGCGCGCAGCAGGGCAGCGGCGTCGGCCAGCTGTGGCACCCAGCTCGGCGACACGAACGACGTCGCCTCAACCCGGGGGACGCCTGCGGCCAGCAGTCCTTCGATGAGCCGCACCTTGACCTCGGTGGGAACCGTGGCCGCGATGGTCTGGAGACCGTCGCGCGGCGCCACGTCAGTCCAGGTGACCTCAGCCATCGGCGGTCACCCTAGCAGAGGGCTAGACTGGGCCCGCGCGATGCCCCGGTTCCGTCTCACCACCTACCTGCGCGACACCTTCGGGGTCGAGGACCTGCGGAGCTTCCGTCTCTGCGGCATGGACGAGGTGGGGCGAGGCTCCTACGCGGGCCCGCTGGTTGCCGCGGCGGTGGTGTTGCCGGCGCGGTTCCGCCATCCGCTGCTGCGCGACAGCAAGCTGTTGAGTGCCCGCCAACGCGAGAATGTCGGTGCCGTCATCCGCCGGCGGGCACTGGCCTGGGTGGTCGCGGAGATATCGGCGGCCGACATCAATCGGCGCGGTCTTGGCTGGGCCAACGTGGAGATTTTCCGCCGGCTCGTCGACCTCGTCGACGCGGACGGCTATTGCTGCGACGGACGGCTGCGCATCGACGCGACTCGCACCGTCCATTGCCTGGTCAAGGGCGACAACCTGGTGCCGGCCATATCCGCTGCATCGATCATCGCCAAGGTGCACCGCGACGCGATCATGACCGCCATGCACGACGGCGCTCCGCATTACAACTGGGCCAGCAACAAGGGCTACGGAGCACGCGAGCATCGCAACGCCATCATCAGCTACGGCCCACACCCCGAGCACCGCAACGTGTTCATCGACGGGCTGTTGCAGCTCGACCTGTCGTTCGACTTCATGGAAGCGTGAAGACGGCGCCGCGGCCCGCCGTGGACACCACGGTTTTCCGCGATGCCGCATCGCGATTCGCCAGCGGCGTCACGGTCGCCGCGGCCGCACACGACGGTCTCCACCACGCCATCACCGCGACAGCGTTCGCGTCGCTCTCGATCGATCCACCCATGGTGCTGCTCGCACTTGACCGCGCCGGTCAGCTCCTCGGACTGGTGCGCGACAGTGGCCGCGTCGGACTGAGTGTGTTGTCCGAGGCGCAGGAGGAGATCGGCAGGCGCACCTCCACGGACGGGCGCCGTCCGCGCAAGGTCGTCGACGAGGCGGCGACTACCAGGGCTCTCACCGGTGCGCCGCTGATCGTCGGTGCGCTGGCGTGGTTCGACTGCGAGGTGGAGTCGATCTCCGAGCACGGCGACCACGCGATCATCGTCGGTCGCGTCGTCGCGGCCGCATCGACCGACGGCGAGCCGTTGGTGTACTTCGGCCGCCACTACCGGAAGCTGGGCCCCCAGCTGGGCAAGTCCGGCGTGTCCCGCTGAGGCCTCAGCCGCAGCCGCAGCTTCCCCCGCAGCACCCGCCGGACCCGGTCACCGGGGCGCCGGCGGTCGCCGCGGCACCCGCCGCTCCGCGCGTCGCGGCCACCTGGCTGATCAGCGGCATGCTGGCTCTGCTCTCACAGCTCGGACAGAGGGCGGAGAGCTCACGGTCGCCCATGCGCCGCAGCACCTCGAAGGTGGTGCGGCAGTCGTTGCAGCGGTATTCGTAGACAGGCACCCGGCGAGCGTAGCACGCGCCCGCCCCAGCTCCCAGGATGGGAGCGCCCGAGTTGCGCAACGAACATCTGTTCGCTATCATTGGAGCCATGAGCACCACCCCGATGGAACTGCTCCTCCCGCTCGGCGACGCGTCCGTGCCCGACGAGCTCACCACCCGTCGCTGGCAGCACCTGATGACCGTCGCCGGGATCGACGCGCGGTCGGCTCAGCGCCTGGCTCGGGCTTTCCCCTCGCTGGCGGCGGTCTACGCTGCTGGCGAGGAGCAACTGGTCCGGGTCGTCGGTCCCGTGGTCGCCTCGCGGATCCGCTGGTTCCTCGATGCTCCGCTCGACACCGGGCTGTCGCTCCGTGCGGTGGCGAGCGCGAGGGCAGCCTGACGGTTTTCCCCGTAACCACGGGCGCATTTCGCGTCGAGTCGCCGCCCCACGTATGATCGTCGCTCATCAATCAGCGGTGGGGGCTAACGGAGGACGCACGATGTTGGGACGCAAGTCGAAGTCAGCGGTGATCGAACGCGAGGTTTCGAGTGCCGGATCGCGTGCGGCCGAGGTCGTCGGTGAGGCGGCGTCGGTGTTCGCCGAGCGTGCCGTCTCAGCCGCACAGAATGCGCAGCGGGTGGCCACGCCGGTGCTCCGCACAGCCGGGGAGAAGTCCGCAGAAACGCTGAGCCATGCGGCCGAGCGCGCCGCCGTGGTCCTCGCCGATGTCGGCGAGCGCTTGGCCGAGAGTGGTGAGCAGCGTCCCAAGAGGCGCCGTCGCTTTCGCCGCGTGCTGGTCATCGTCCTTGCGGGCGGGGGAATCGTCGCCCTGGTGAAGTCCCCGCTCCGCAGCAAGCTGACCGACCGGCTCTTCGGCGCTCCGCCTGACTTCGACGACGACGCGCCCGAG
>CATPCA010000190.1 GCA_955652545.1 Candidatus Dormiibacterota bacterium | reverse complement strand
CGACGGCGCGGCGACACTCGCCGACCTCGGCGTGCACCACGACCCGAGCCCCGTCGACCACATCATCCTTCGCGACACCGGCAAGACCATGTTCAAGCTCGACCCGGCGACCAGCGCGCGCCGCGTGGTCCCGGAGAACGTTGCCTTCATCATCGATGAGATCACCAGCAACGATGCCAACCGGGTGATGGACTTCGGCGCCAACGGGCCGCTGACGCTGCCCGACCGGCGGGTCAGCGCCAAGACCGGAACGGCCGAGTTCTTCAACGACAACTGGACGATCGGCTGGACGCCGGACATCGTCACTGCGGTGTGGGTGGGCAACCCGTACGGGTCGTGCCTGCGTCCCAGCGACCGCGCCACGATGCAGAGAGACATCAACAACGGGCACGTGCTCTACAACGGGATGGACATCACCTATCCGTTCAGCCCTGAGGACCTCGCCCAGTACGGCATGCTGCCGATCAACCATGCGTGCGGCCACCTCGACAACTCCGACGGAATCACCGGCGCCGCGCCGATCTGGCACCGCGACATGGTGGCCGCGACGGCGCAGTTCAACAAGGCCGACTGGTACACCATGCCCAAGGACGTGGTGCAGGTGGGCACCGGGAACGACGCCGACTTCTTCCTGCCCGGCACCCAGGCGGCCACGGGCGGCAACTGCTTCTACTGGGGTCCTCCCGGCACACCGCCTCCGACGCCGCCGCCGGGTGCGACCTCGCAGTGCGTCTACACGGGCACCGGGCCGCCGACCGAGACTCCGCAGCCCGGCCCGCCGACTCCGAACCCACCCGGGCACGGGCACAAGCCCAAGCCCACGCCGCCTCCCGGCGGGTAGTTTGCGTCTGTCATCGAGAGGGCTTGGCTAGACTGCCGGGCGTGACCGAGGCGGCAGCCGCTCCTCCCCCGCCACCGGAGCTGCCGCCGCAGCCGCCTGCGCTCGCACGTGCCGCAGCCCTCACCCTGGTGACCCGGCATCACCTCCGTCTCACCGATCCTCGCGACTCGCGCCTCGGCGAGCTCGGTGCGGGCATGTACGAGCTGGGCGCGGCCGCCTGGACGGGCAAGCGGGCGGTCCTGGTCGCCTTCTACACACCGCCCGCCGACCCGGTTGCCGCCGGACCGGACCTGGCGGCGCGTTGTGCCGCGGCCGCGCGGTGGGGTGCGGAGCGGCTCCATGTCCAGGGTGCGGAGCGCTGCGACGTGCTGATCGTGCCGCTGCGCGCCATGCAGGGCACGCTGCAGGCCCCACCCACTCCGCCGGGCGTGCACGTCGGTGTGATCGCTGTCGACCCCGCCACCGCGGAGGTCACCGTGCCGCTGCCGCCGCCGCCCGACCTGCTCTCGCCGCGCGACATCCGGGCCGTCGCAAGCGCGCTCCGCAACGGAGCCGAGGCGCCGACGCTGGCGGCCGTCGACCTCGCCGAGCGACAGACCGTGGCCGGCGGCTACGCGGCTCCGGCGCGGACCCGGCTGAGCACCAACCCGATCGCCACCTACAGCCTGATCGCGTCCTTCGTGGTGGTGTACATCATCGAGAAGGCGCTGCTGCCCAACAATGACGCGGCCATCGGCCAGGCCCTGCTCGTGTACCCCGGCGCGTCATGGTGGCAGTTCGTCAGCAGCGCGTTCCTGCACGACCCCAACAGCATCTTTCACCTGCTCTTCAACGGCCTCGCCATGTACTGGGTGGGACGGCTCGTGGAGCAGCTGTATGGACGCCTGGTGCTGGTGGCCACGTTCCTGCTCACCGCCGTCGGCGGGGGCCTGCTGTGGGTGGCCTGGAACGCCGTGACCAACGGCCCGGGCGGCTTGACGCTCGGAGCGTCCGGTGGGATCACCGGCCTTCTGGGTCTCCTCGTGGTCCTCGGCCGCGTCCAGGGCAAGGACGTCCCCGCCGGGATTGCCCACGCGATGCGCCGGTACGCTCTGACGTACGGCGCCATGATCGTGGTGTTCGGCTTCGTCATCGCCAACGTCAACAACCTCGCTCACGTCGGCGGGTTCATCACCGGCGCGCTGGTCGGGTTGGTGATCCCGCCGCTGGCTGGCGTCGGTGGACACGACCTCAACCAATGGCAGCGCGTCCTCGTCTACGCGGTCTGCGCAGCCGGCGGCGTGGCTCTCGTCGTGGCCGCGGTCAACGTTGTCGGCGCGCTGACGCCGTCGGGCTGACGGCGCTCAGTCGGCGGCGGCGCGCGCGGCGGCGACCGAGTTCCACAGGCCCTCGAGGTCGTAGAACGTCCGCTCGCCGGGCAGGAACACGTGGGCGATCACCGAGTCGTAGTCGAGACATGCCCAGGACGCGTCCTTGAGCCCGGCGGTTGAGAGTGGGCGAATCCCCGCCTCGCGGCAGGATTCTTCGATGCTGTCAACAATGGCACGAACCTGCCGGTCGGTGTCACCCTCGCAGATCACGAAGAAGTCCGCGATGGTGGTCTTGCCGCGCAGGTCCACCGTGACGACGTCCCGGGCCCTCTTGTCGGACGCAGCGGCGGAGATTCGGGCTGCGAGCTCGTCAGGCGTCATCCGACCTCATTATCGCACCGCCGGCGTGCTGCGATAGAGGCCGCTGGCGGCGATGATGTCGGCGACAGCCGCCGGCACCAGGCCGGTCACGGGTTGCCCGGCGGCGACGCGCGCGCGAACATTGCTGGCGCTGACCGCGGGTGGCCAGATGTCGAGCACGCGCGTGCGTGAATCGTGCAGCCCGAGAGCCCGGGCCTCCGCCTCGTCGAATCGCGGTGCGGCGTCGCGCTGCACCACGGCGACATGGATGGTGTCGAGCAGCTCGACGTTGCGGTGCCAGTCACGGATGTGGCGCACGGCGTCGGCGCCGAGGATCCACCAGTGCTCCACGCTGGGGTCGGTTGCAGCGAGCGCGGCCAGCGTGTCGATGGTGTAGGACACACCGGGCCGGCGGAGCTCCAGGTCGACGACGCGGACGGCCGGCTGCCCCCGGGCGGCCGCCTCCAGCATCGCCAGGCGCAGGCCGGCCGGCGCCACCGGCTCGTCGCGCAGGGCCGGGGTCCGCGCCGGCAGCAGCCACGCCTCACTCGCCCCCAGCGCCGCGCGTACCGCCGACACGATGGCGAGGTGGCCGCGATGAACAGGGTCGAAGGTGCCCCCAAGCACGGCGACGCGGCGCGGCTCAGCCGTCATCGGCGTAGGTGAACTCGAGCTCGCCGATGCGCACCGTGTCACCCTCCTTGCAGCCCGCCGCGGCGAGGGCGGCATCGACCCCGGCCCCTCGCAGCTTCTGCTGCAGGCGAGCGACCGCCTCGTCGCTCTCCATGTCGGTCATGGCGACGAGCCGCTCGATCCCGTCGGAGGTGACGCGGTACGCCTCGCCGTCGCGCGACACCGCCGGCGCCTGGCGGCTCCGATAGCGGTAGACGCGGTGCTCGCCCGCCTCGGGTTGCGTGAGGGCGACCTGCAGCTCGAGAGTGCGCACCGTCGCCACCAACCCGGCCGCGGTCTCGAGCAGCTCCGTGGTGCCGTCGAGGTCGGCGGCGGCGATCAGAGGCGCGCCCGGGAACCGAGCGGCCAACGCCTCACGCTGGGCAGGGTCGAGCAGGTCTGCCTTGTTGAGCGCGAGCACCTGCGGTTTGGCGGCGAGTGCGCCACTGAACGCGGAAAGCTCGGCGCGCACCGCGTCGGCGGCGGCCGCCACGCCCGCCGGGCCGGACGTGGCGTCGACGAGGTGGACGAGCGCGCGGGTGCGCTCGAGGTGGCGCAGGAAGTCGATGCCGAGCCCGACGCCGCGGTGCGCGCCCTCGAGGATGCCGGGCACATCGGCGATGACCAGCGTGGCGCCGCTGCGCGTCTGCGCGACGCCGAGGTTGGGGTGCAGCGTGGTGAACGGGTACGCGGCGATCTTCGGATGGGCGCCGGTGAGCGCCGAGAGGAGGGTCGACTTGCCGGCGTTGGGCAGCCCGACCAGGCCGATGTCGGCGATCAGCCGCAGCTCCAGGTGGACGCGCCGCCCACTCCCCTTGGCTCCGAGCTCGCCAACGCGCGGGGTCTGCCGCGTCGACGACGCGAAATGGGTGTTGCCGCGGCCGCCGCGCCCGCCGCTGCCGACCACGATGCGGGCGCCGTGGTGGTCGAGGTCCGCGACCAGCTCGTCTGTGTCGGCGTCGCGCACGATCGTGCCCGGCGGGACGTGCAGCACGATGTCGTCGCCGGCCGCGCCATGACGCAGGTTCTTGCCGCCGGCGCCGCCGGGCGGGGCGTGGAACCGACGCCGCTCTCGGAAGCCGGCAAGCGTCGAGTCGGTGGAGTCCGCGATGACCACGACGTCGCCGCCGCGGCCGCCGTCGCCGCCGTCGGGCCCACCCATGGGCACGTACTTCTCACGACGGAAGCTGACCGCGCCCCGACCGCCGTCGCCGCCGGCGACGTCGATGAGCACCTCGTCGAGGAACGTGGTGTCCGCTCCCCGTCAGCCCGCGGGCGCCGGCGCCTCGACGGCCTCGTCCACGTCGACCAGCTCGCCAACCTCGATCACCGGCAGCGCGTGCACGTTGGCGCGGGTGCGGTCCTTGCCGGTGTTGTCGAACGCGACCAGCCCGGTGGCGCGTGCGTAGAGGGTGTGGTCACGGCCGACGCCGACGTTCTCGCCGGCGAGGATCTTGGTGCCGCGCTGGCGCACCAGGATGGTCCCGGCGAACACGACCTCGCCGTCCTGGCGCTTGATGCCGAGCCGCCGCCCGGCGCTGTCGCGACCATTGCGCGAGCTGCCGCCGCCTTTCTTATGCGCCATCGCCGGTCTCCTTCTCGTCGGCGGCCTTGCCGGGGCGGGTCGCCTTGGGCGCGACCTTGGCGCGCGCAGTGGTCCTGGGCTTCGCCGCCGCCTTCGACTTGCTTGCGGCGGCCTTCTGCGTCTCCGTGACAGAGGCCTCGGCCGCGACGGGTGCCTCGTCCTCGGGACGGTCTGTCGTGGCCGCTGCTGTGGTGGCGGCGCTGGCCGGCTTCTCGGCGGTGGCTGCGGCGCCCTTGCGTTGCCGTGGTGCCGGCTTCTCGGTCTTCTCGTCAGCATCTTCGTGCGTCCGCGACAGCGCGGCGCCATTGCCCGCCGACGCCGTGGGGAGCGCGGCACCCTTGGCGAGGATCGACTCCACGCGCAGCTCGGTCAGGTCGCTGCGGTATCCCGCCACCTTGCGCGACCGCTTCTTGGCCTTGTACTTGAAGATGCGCAGCTTCTTACCGCGGCGGTGCGCCACGACCGTGGCGGCCACGCGCATGCCTTCGAGGTCCTTGCCGTGCGCGGTCTCCTCGCCGGCCCCCCCGGTGAGCAGCAGGGGCTCGAGCGCGACCACGCTGCCCACCTCGGCGGCGAGGCGGTCGACGAGAAGGCGGTCGCCGGCGCTCACCCGGTACTGGCGGCCGCCGTGCGAGAGGATGGCGTACATGACTGCTCGTGAGAGATGGATGAAGCGCGCCGGGCACACGAATGTCGCCGGCTGGCGCGAACGTGGAGGATACCACAGCGCCGACGGTCCAGCCCGAGCGGCTACGACACCGTCAGCGGCGCCACCGCGTGCAGCGTGGACGTGTCGCCCGCGGCGTCGGTGACATTGACGTCGACGGGGTAGGTCCCGGCCGGCGCCGTGGTGACGACGGTTGCTTTGAAAACGATGACCACGAACCCCGGCCCGGCGTTGGACACCGGGGGTAACAGGAAGCCGTCGTAGTACACCTCGAGGGTGTTCCTGATCGGGTCCACGCCCTTGCTGCGCGCCCCGTTGCCCGCGAAGGGGGTGACGCTGTTGGTGAACGTCAGCACCGGGGGCAGGGTGATGAGCACGGCGACATCGGCGGCGTTCCCGGTGCCGCCGTTGGTCAGCCTCACGCGGTAGGTCACCACGGCGCCCGTCTTGGCACTGGTTGGACCGACGCCAACCAGCGCATCGAGGTGGGCGGCAGCGTCGATGGCGACGACGTACGGTGCCGCGTTGGTCTGCCCGGCGGCCTCGTCGCCGGACGCAAAGGCCTGCACCAGGGCTGGGCCGGGTTTCCCCTGCACGTCGGCGACGAACGTGATGTCCACCTCGGTGTTGGCGCCAGCCCCCGCCGCCCCCGGCGGCGCCAGTGTCCACAGGCCGAGGATGGGCGCATTGCTGTTCACCGCCGCGTCGAGTGGCTGGGTCCGCGTCGCGCCCGGGGCGTTGATGAACTCGGTCGAGCGATACCTGAAGCCAGCGGGCAGGCCCAGGTGCACGGTCACCCCGGTGACGCTGCCCGGCCCGGTGTTGACCACGGCGACGGTGAATGTCGCCTGGTCACCTGGTTTGAAGTGGGAGTACGTGGCGACCTTGCGGGAGTTGTAGCTGCTCGCCTGTCCATTGGTGAGCGGGTCATACGAACACGCGACCAGCAACTGCCGCCGACACTCACCGACGGTCACCTTGAGCTGGCCGTTGCCGGCGCCGCAGGCGGACAGGCTGAGCGCGAGGGGGGCGAGGACCAGGATGGCGGCCAGCGTTCCACCCAGGCGTCGTCGCATCGAGGATGCGGTGGCGGAGACCCGGCTCAGGCGCGCGTGGCGGCCCGGAGCGGGGCGAGCGGGCGGCGCGCGGCGCGGGGCGGCGCCAGCGGCACGTCGGTCGCTGCCGGCAGCGGGTCGGGGTAACCGGCCTCGGCGAGCAGGCGCAGCGCCAGCGGCACGTCGAGCCCGACCACGGTGTCGATCCGGCCGGAGACCGCTTCGACGAGGTCACCGCCGCCACCCTGGATGGCATACGCGCCGGCGCGGTCGAGCGGCTCGCCCGAGTTGACGTAGGTGTGGATTGCCTCGTCGCTGTACTGGTGCATGGTCACCGCCGAGCGGGCCAGCCCCAGTGCCTCGCGGTCGCTCTGGGCGACGACCACGCAGACGCCGGTGAGCACGGTGTGGCGGCGGCCGCGCAGCTCGACCAGCATCGCCTGCGCGCGCTCCGGGGACCCCGGTTTGCCGAGCGCACCGCCCGGGCCGAGGACGATGGTGTCGGCACTGAGCACGAAGCTGCCGGCGGGCTGGGAGGCCGCGACCGCCACCGCCTTCTGACGGGCGATCAGCTGGGCGGCAAGGTCGGCGCAGATGCCGGGCGGGAGCAGGCCGTCCTCAGGGGGGTCGACAACGGTGAACCGGATCCCGGCCCTCGTGAGCAGTTCACGGCGCCGGGGGCTTGACGAGGCGAGAACGATTCGAGCCATCAGCTCCCCGTGTGGATTGGAGTCGGAGTCGGTTGCGAGGGACCCCCCTGGCCGGCCCCCAACGCGCGGTGTGGCACGGGTGAGCCGTATTCATCGTAACACCGACGTGAACCTTGGGCGTCACGCGCGGGCGGCGAGCAGCGACAGCACCGTCCCCGTCACGCAGGCGGCGGTCCCCGCGGCGGTGAGCAGCGGGCGCGGCCAGCGGTCCCTCACCCGGGCCAGGATGCTGCTGACCACCACCGTCCCGAGACAGACGAGGCTGCACAGCACCGGTGGCTCGGCGCGCAGGGCGGACGGCACCACCAGCGACGCCCCCGCCAGCGCCAGCGCCGCCGCCACCACCGCTGCGGAGCGGCCGCCGGCGACCAGGCTGGAGGCCATCACCAGGACGGCCGCCGCCACCGCGCGCGCCGCGAGCGCCGCTGTCCCACCCGCGGTGCTGATGGCGATGACGTTGAGCGTGCCCAGCGAAGCCGCCAGACCGAGGACGGGAAGGGCGGCACCGGCGGCGAGCGCGGCCGCCGCCCGGCTCCCGGCGCCGAGGTCGGCGGCGATCGCGAGCAGCACCACGATGGCCACCACGTTGCCCGGGGCGCCCAGCGGCGGGGGGAGGCGCAGCGCCGGCGAGCCCGTCAGGGGCAGCATCGCGGTCCCGACCACGGCGCTCAGCACCGGCACCAGGCTGATCGCCGGCGGCACGCCGGGCGAGCGCGGTCCGCTCCCCTGTCCGGCGACGCGGCGCCTGATCAGCGATGCCAGGGCAAGGAAGACGGCGCCCGGGTAGACGGCCACCGCGAGGACGGCATCGAGGAGGCCGGTGGGATCCATCAGCCAACCCCGAGGAAGGCGCGCAGCGCCGAGTCCGGCAGCAGGCCGACGGTCAGCGCCGCCAGCGGCGCCATCCAGGCGGCGGCGCGGGTCGCCAGGCCGGCGACAGACGCTGGGCGCGCGCTGCTCGCGGCCCCGGCGGCGCGAAGCGCGACCAGGAGCAGCGCGGCGGCCACCGGGAGAGTAACGATCAGCGGCGCGCCGCCGAATGCGGCAGCAAGCCCGGCGATGGTCGCGAAGCGCCCCCAGAATGCCGGCGTCGGAGGCACGCCGCTCAGCGCCAGCCAGGCCAATCGGCGCTGGCGGACCAGGGCGGGCGACGCCTCCTGGAGAAGCAGGGGGCCCGCGCAGATGTGGGTGAGCAGGAGCAGGAGGCTGCCGATGCGCACCTCGGGCTGGGGCGTGGCCAGACCCATCGCCACCAGCCCGAGGTCGGCGAGGAGCACGCGTGGATACCGTTCGCGGTCCCGCCGGCCGGCCAACAGCCCCTGCACAACCGCCCAGGCGGCGCTGAACGCCCCGGCGGGGAGCAGGAGGAAGCCCACCGTCGTGCGCGCGTCGGTGGGCAGCACGTTCTGGAGCGTCTGGGTGGTGAGCAGCAGGGCAGGGAGCAGCAGAAGCGCCCACGGTGCCAGCGCGGCACCGCGAACCAGGCGCGCCCCGCCGGTCACCCAGCCGCCGAGCGGCAACAGCCCGAACCCCGCGGCCACACCCCCGGCGAGGAGGGCGCCCGCAAGGTGGGCCCGGGGCAGGGCCGTGGCGAGGTCGACCGGAAGGAAGGGCGCAGCCGCCAGCAGGACTGCGGCGCCGAGCGTGCCCACCCGCGCCGCCGCCAGCGTCGGCCGCGCCGGTGAGGCGGCCACCCAGCGAACCCCGAACAGCGCCATACCGGCGACGAAGCAGACACCCCACACGATCGGCGAGCCCGTCGCGAGCGCCACGGTGGAGAGTGCACCGCACGCGCCCACCACCACGATCTCGCCGCCGTCCGGGGGTGGCGAGAGCACCAGGCAGACGGTCATGGACAGCGCACAGAGAAGCACCAGGCCGCCCGCGGGCCGGCCGAGCAAGAGCCCGCCGGGCGCGGCGACCGCATCCAGGTCGGCGCCACCGCCGAGGGTCAGGAAGGCCGCCACCGAGACCGCCAGCGGGACCAGCGCGGCCAACCGGCGGCGATGCCGCAACCGAGGCAGCAGCAGCGCCGCCAGCAGACCCCCGAGACCCCAGGTCAACGCCACCGGGAGGACGCTCACGAAGTGGTCCGGGCGACGACGCTGACGCCGGCGTGGCGACCACCGAGCCAGCCGGCGGTGAGGGCGGCCATCGGTGCCAGCGACGCCGCCGCCGCCGCCCCAGCAAGCGTGTCGACGCCGCCCGCGATCAACCATGCCGCCGCCGCTCCCAACCCGACTGCCGCGATCCCGGCGGTGAGGTCCACCAGCGTCCGGGCGGTGATAATGCGCATCGCCCCGCAGCCCCAGATGAGCGCCGCCGCGAAGAGCACGCCGGTCACCGTCGAGGTCGAACCGAGCGGGACGTTGAAGCTGATCCACGACGCCGCGGGCAGGACGGCGGCGCCGGCCCCGACGCGGATGCTGCGCGGCCCGAAGAGCGCCTCGGGCTTGGCTACCACCGGCACGACCGGGTCCACGCCGGCCATCCAGCTGACCCGGCGCGAGATGGCGCGGCTGAGCGGGCCGGCCACGGCGGCGGTCGCGGCGGCGGCGATCACGAGCAGAGCCCCGTCGGCGCCATATACGTTGGCCACCGACGGTGCCAGCCCCAGCCCGGCGGCCAGGGACGCATAGCTGACCGCGTTGCGGCCGTCGACGAGCATGACGACGGCGGCGGCGATGAACCCGAGGCCGGCGAGGAGTGGCTCACTGGCCTCCATCAGTGGAAGAGGAGCACCGCGAGCGCAGCCGCCCCGATGAGCAGCGGCATTTGCGGTTGCGCCTCGAGCCAGCGGTCGAGGGTATGCAGACCCCTGCCGACGCGCCGGGTCGGCCGTAGGCTGCGCCTTCGAACGG
>CATPCA010000189.1 GCA_955652545.1 Candidatus Dormiibacterota bacterium | reverse complement strand
CAGCGAGGCGAGGGTCTCACCCCCCATCACCCGGACCGCGAGCTCCACCATCGGCACCCCGCTGACCTTGGTGAGGAAGGGAACGGTGCGCGACGCGCGGGGGTTGACCTCGATGACGTGAGCCCTGCCGCGATATACGACGAATTGGATGTTGCACAGACCGCGGACGCGAAGCGCCACGGCGATCCTGATAGTGTCGGCCACGATCTGGTCGCGCACGCTCGGGTCGAGCCGCGGCGCCGGGTACGCCGCCATCGAGTCGCCACTGTGCACGCCGGCGCGCTCGATGTGCTCCATCAGACCGGGGATGACCACGGTCTCGCCGTCGCAGATGGCGTCGACGTCGACCTCGGTGCCGAACAGGTACTTGTCGACGAGGACGTTGCCCCGCCGTCGCGAACCGTCCTCGGGGAGCACCGCCATCGCCGCCAGCAGGTAACGCTCAAGAGCCGTGCGGCTGTGCACGACCTCCATGGCGCGCCCACCGAGGACGTAGGAGGGGCGGACGAGCACCGGGTAGCCGATGCGTTCCGCGATCTCGACCGCCTCGGCGAGGTCCGTGGTGGCGGCGCCGTGCGGTTGGGGAATCTCGAGCGAGCGCATCAGCGCCTCGAAGGTCCGCCGATCCTCGGCTGCATCGATGGTATCAACGTCGCTGCCGAGGATGGCCACGCCGGCGGAGTGGAGCGGTCGCGCGAGGTTCACCGCGGTTTGGCCGCCGAATTGGACGACGACGCCGGCCGGGTGCTCAGCCTCGATCACCGCCAGCGAGGACTCTTCGTCGAGGGGTTCGAAGTAGAGGCGGTCACTGCAGTCGAAGTCCGTGCTGACCGTCTCCGGGTTGCTGTTGATCATCACAGCCTCGAGGCCGGCGTCGCGCAACGCCTGGGCCGCCTGCACACTGCAGTAATCGAACTCGATGCCCTGGCCGATCCGGATGGGACCGCTGCCGAGCACCACCACGACCCGCGCGCCGCCGCCGGGGGAAGCCTTGACCTCGTCCTCCGCCTCGTACGTGGAGTAGTAGTAAGGGGTCTGCGCCTCGAATTCCGCCGCACAGGTGTCGACGCACTTGTAGACCGGACGCAGGCCGAGCGCCTGGCGGGCGGCACGCACGCCCGTCGGCTCATCGGCGCGGAGCTCGGCGATGCGTGCGTCGCCGATGCCGAGGTGCTTGGCTGCGGCAAACACCTCAGCACTCAGTGCACCCCAGCGCAAGCGTTCCTCGCAGTCGACGATGGTGTGCAGGCGCTGCACGAACCAGGGCGCGATGGTCGAGCGCTGCGAGATCTCGGCAACGGTTGCTCCCGCTCGCAGGGCTTCCATCACCGCGAAGGCGCGACGGTCGTTGGCGCTCTCGATCAGCACCGGGTCACGCAGCGCTGCGGCCTCGGGCCGGCGCTGCTCGAGCGAGCGCATGGCTTTGTTGAAGGCCGCCTCGAAGCTGCGCTCGATGGCCATCACCTCGCCGGTCGACTTCATCTGCGTGCCCAGGCGGCGATCGGCGTCGGGGAACTTGTCGAATGGCCAGCGCGGGATCTTGACGACGCAGTAGTCGAGCGCGGGCTCGAACGCGGCGCAGGTCTTGCCTGTCACCGCGTTGGCGACCTCGTCGAGGCGCCGGCCGACAGCGATCTTGGCGGCGAGGCGCGCGATCGGATAGCCGGTGGCCTTCGACGCCAGCGCTGAGCTGCGCGACACGCGCGGGTTCACCTCGATGACGTAGTACTCGTGCGTCTGCGGATGCATCGCGAACTGGACGTTGCAACCGCCCTTGATGTCCAGCGCCGCGATGAGGCGGAGAGCTGCGCTGCGCAACTGCTGGTGTTCGCGGTCGGTGAGCGTCTGCGCGGGCGCGACGACGATCGAGTCGCCCGTGTGCACGCCCATGGGGTCGATGTTCTCCATGTTGCAGACGGTGATGCACGTTCCCGACGCATCGCGCATGACCTCGTACTCGAGCTCTCGCCAACCGGCCAGGGAACGTTCGATGAGCACCTGGCTGATCGGGGAAGCGGCGAGCCCGGCGGAGACGCGCTCAGCGAGTGTCTCGTCGGTCTCACAGAACCCCCCGCCGGTGCCACCGAGGGTGTAGGCGGGTCGGACCACCAAGGGCAGCCCGACATCTGCCGCGAAGGCTCGCGCTTCCGCAAGCGAGGACGCGGTGCGCGAGTCGGGGGCCGGCTCTCCGATCCGCTCGAGCAGCGCCTTGAACTGTCCGCGGTCCTCAGCCATGCGAATCGACTGCAGCGACGTGCCGAGAACTTCGAGGTCGTACTTCTCGATGATCCCCGCATCGTCGAGCGCCACCGCGAGGTTGAGCCCGGTCTGGCCACCGAGCGTCGCCAACAGCGCGTCCGGTCGTTCCGCCGCGATGATCCGTTCCAGGACGCCGACCGTGAGCGGCTCGACATAGACGACGTCGGCGACGTCGTCGTCGGTCATGATCGTGGCCGGGTTGCTGTTGACCAGCACCACCCGAACGCCTTCCTCACGAAGTGACTTGCAAGCCTGCGTCCCCGCATAGTCGAACTCAGCCGCCTGCCCAATGACAACAGGCCCACTGCCGATGACAAGAACGCAGCGCGGCTTCGCAGCCGGCGCCAACGGCGCCGAAGCCTGTCTGAGCAAGGCGCGACGCCCGTCGTCGCCCTCGCCGGTCCACCCCCGGCGTCCCCGCAGGCACATCCGCAGGAACTCGTCGAACACCTCGGCACGGTCCTGAGGGCCTGGCGCCCCTTCGGGGTGATACTGCACCGTGAAGGCCGGCAGGCTGCGATGACGGAGTCCTTCGACGCTGTTGTCGTTGAGGTTGCGTTCGCTGACATACCAGCCGCTGCCGGGAGGGATGCTGGCCGCGTCGACCTGGAACTCGTGGTTGTGTGACGTGACGTGAACGGTGCCGAGCTCCTCGTCTCGCACCGGGTGATTGCCACCGTGGTGGCCGAAGGGCAGGCGCGACGTGGTTGCACCGATGGCGCGGCCGATCACCTGGTGGCCGAGGCAGATTCCGAGCAGTGGGATCCGGCGTTCGAGCAGGGCACGCGTCAACGCAACGGCGCCGTCGAGGCGAACCGGGTCACCGGGACCGTTGGAGAGAAGCACCCCATCCGGCTTGCGGGCGAGGACATCGTCGATCGACGAGTCGTGGCGAAGAACGACGACGTCGGCGCCGCGGCTGCGCAGGGCGCGCAGCTGGTTGTACTTCACGCCCATGTCGATCACCGCGATCCGCACACCGGCAAATGCGCCGAGAGTCCCTGCGAGTTCGACCCCGCGTTCGAGCGTGGGGTCGAGCGGCGTCGTCCACTCGAATGCCGGCGACTCGTGGGCGACCGCGGCGACCAGGTCCTGGTCAGTCACCGTTGGCGCAGCGCGGGCCGCGCTCACCTGTTCCGCAACGGTCATTGCCGCCGCCGGGGCAACCACCCCCCGCAGCGTCCCGTGGTCGCGGAGATGGCGGGTCAGCGCGCGGGTGTCGACGCCCCGAAGGCCGGGGATGCCCCCGTGGCGAAGCTCCTCGTCGAGCGTGCGCTCCGCACGGGCGTGCCCCGCGTCGATCGAAAGCTCGCGCACCACCAGCGCTCGGCAGTGCACGCGGTATGACTCCGCGGTGTCGTCGCGACACCCGTAGTTGCCCATCAGCGGGTTGGTCATCACCACCACCTGGCCGGCGTACGAGGGATCGCTGATCACCTCCTGGTAGCCCGTCATGCAGGTGTTGAAGACGACCTCGCCGTTGGTTGGGTCCGCGTCGGCGCCGAAGAGCCAGCCGTCGAACACCGCGCCGGACTCGAGCGCCAGCCGTCCGGCGATCGGTTCAGCCATTGGTCGCCTCCAGCAGCGCCGACGGCCATGGCAGAAGAGCCTGGTCATGGTGCGCGATCACGCCCCCGACGATGGTCAGGAGCACGCGGCCGCGGAGTCGGGCGTCCCACAGTGGGGTGTTGCGCGAGAGGGAGTGCGAGCCGTTCTCACCGACCGTCCATGACGCGGCGGGATCGAAGAGAACGCACGTGGCCAGCTCGCCGATGCGCAGACGCGGCGGGCGCAGCTCATCGACGGTGCCGAGCACGTGATACGGGCCGGTGGTGAGCCGTTCGACCAGGACCGGGATCCAGTCGCCACTCATGCCCCCGATCGTGATGCACGTTGCCAGCGCCGTCTCGAGCCCGGTCATCCCCGCGGCGGCGGCGCGGACGTCTCCACGCTTGCGGTCGTTGCGATGGGGAGCATGGTCGGTGGCCACGGCGTCGATGACGCCGTCGCGCAAGCCTTGGATCAGCGCGACGCGGTCGCGTTCGGTGCGCAGCGGCGGGTTGACCTTGAGCAAGGCGGGTGGATCGGGCATCTCCGCGGCCGGCAGCCACATCGCCAGGTGATGCGGGGCCACTTCGGCGGTGACAGCGAGGCCGTCCTCGCGCGCCTGCTGCACCAACTCCACCGACGCGGCGGTCGACAGGTGCTGCAGATGGAGGCGGCCCCGTCCGGCGCGGGCCAGGGCTGCGAGTGCGGAACGTATCGCCGTGGTCTCCGCGTCCTGCGGTCGGTCCGTCGCCTGCGTCAGGGAGTCTCCCGTTCTGTTCCGCGTCGCGATGATCGCCTCGTCCTCGGGGTGGACGAGGACCGGCCGGCCGACCTCATCGGCCCGCCGGATGACGCCGGCCAGCACATCGACCGGTGCGGCGTTGCGCCCGTCGTCACTGAACGCAACCGCACCGGCGGCTGCGCAGCCCTCGACGTCGACAGCATCGTGCCCGGCCAGGTCATGAGTGGCAGCGGCCACGGTCATCACTTGGACGACCGCTCCCGCCGAGCGCGCCAGCGCCTGCGCGACGCGCGCGGGGTCGTCGATCGGTGGGTCGGTATTGGCCATCGCAACCACCTGGGTGAAGCCGCCGGCGGCAGCCGCGCGCGCGCCACTCCGCACTGTCTCCGCCGCCTCGTCACCGGGCTCACGAAGGTGGGCGTGGAGGTCGATGAAACCGGGCGCCAGGATGCAGGGCGACTCACCGGGTTGCGGGGTGAGATCGATGACCGGGACCGTTCCCTCATCGATGCTTCGGTAGATGGCGATGATCCGCCCCTCACTCAACCAGACGTCCTGGCCGACGATGTCGACGCCGGCCGCCGGGTCGAGGACGCGGACACCGCGCAGGATGCAGTTCACCTCGCCTCCTCACCGATCATCCATGCCCCGTCGATGCCGTCCACCTCGCGGAGCCGAACCGCGACCCGCTCGCTGGGCGACGTCGGCACGTTCTTGCCGACATAGGTCGCGCGCATGGGCAGCTCACGATGACCGCGGTCGACGAGCACCAGCAGCTCGACGGCGGCGGGCCTGCCCTCGTCGATGAGGGCATCCATCGCGGCGCGCAGGGTTCGCCCGGTGAACAGCACGTCATCCACCAGCACCACGATGCGGCCGGCGATGCGCGGCGCGTCGGTCCCGTCCGGCGCCGTCAACGCTCCCGAGCGTGGCCGTGCGGGTCGAGGCCTGTCATCGCGATAGTCGTGGAGATCGAGCGCGGCCAGCGCGGGGGCCCGCTGCCCCAGGGCGGCGAGCGCGCGCGCAACCCGCCCGGCGAGCGGGACGCCACGGGTGCGAATGCCGGCGAGGACGACCCGCTCGCCCGCATGCCGCTCGCCGATCTCGTGGGCGAGGCGGATGACCGCGCGTGCGATGGCCATCTCGTCCAGGAGTCGCGGGCGGCCCTCGAGCGACTGGGGCGCCCCGCTCACGCTAGGAGCACCTCCAGCAGCGCCATGCGCAGGGCGACTCCGTTGGCCGCCTGTCTGAAATAGGCGGCGCGCGGGTCGGCATCGACCTTGGGATCGATCTCGTCGACGCGCGGCAGAGGATGCAGCACGATCGCCGTCATCGGCAGACGCGCCATGGTCGCGGCGTCGATGCGAATCGCCCCCCGCGCCACCTCGAACTCCGCCGGGTTGGTGAACCGCTCCTTCTGGACACGGGTTTGGTACACGACGTCTGCGCTCGCGATCACGTCGTCGAGCCGGCTGAACAACTTGTAGGCGACGCCGCGACCGTCGAGGAAGGCGCGGATGTCCTCGCCGACCTGGACCACGTCCGGCGCCACGAAACTGATGCGGACGCCCTGGTAGAGGGCCAGCAGACGGGCCAGCGAGCGCGCCGTCCGTCCGAAGCGCAGGTCACCGCAGATGACGACGTGGAGTCCCTCAATGCGTCCCAATTCGCGCTCGATGGTGAAGAGGTCGAGCAGAGACTGCGTGGGATGCTCACCGGGACCATCGCCGGCGTTGACGATGGGAACGGTCGCCACCGCCGCCGCCATGGCTGCCGCTCCCTGTCGATCGTGGCGCAGAACGATCACGTCGGCGTAGGCGCAGACCATCCGGATGGTGTCTTCGAGCGTCTCGCCCTTCATCGCGCTCGAGAAGACGTGAGCGGCCTCTGTGCCGAGAACCGATCCGCCGAGTCGGAGCATCGCCGACTCGAAGCTGAGCCTGGTCCGCGTGCTGGGCTCGTAGAAGAGCGTCGCCATGATCCGGCCGGCGAGGCTGTCGCTTCGCGTCCCCTCCAACGCGCTGGCACGCTTGAAGATTGCGTTGAGCAGCGGACGGTCGAACTGAGACGCGCTGACCACGTGGTCGAGCCCGCCTGTCCTCACCGCCGCCATCAGCAACCCTCCGGGACCGCAGCCCGCGCGGAAGGCGCGCCGCCATCGTGACGGCGATTCGCATCCCTTGCCGGCCTCGCGGGACCTGCTTGAAGTGGATTCGTCCGGTGCACTGTACCGTAGCTGCGACGCCGTACGTGGGCGACCGGTCGCTGAGCTAGGCTGCTCCCATGGACGCGGGCCTGCTCGGAAAGCTGCTGCTCGCCGCCGGGATCGCCGTCGCCCTGGTTGGAGCTTTCCTGATGGTCGGGGGCCGGCTGCCCTTCGGCCGCCTCCCCGGCGACATCTCCGTGCAGGGTCAGAGCGGTGGCTTCTTCTTCCCGATGGTCAGCTGCATTGTCATCAGCGTGGTGCTGACCGTGGTGCTGAATTTCATCATCCGGCGCTGACCGTCGCTCACTGAGGACCTGCGGCGAAGCCGCGCCGGCGCGCGAGGCGCGCCGAGGGTTGGGGGTGTGCATGGTCGGATTCATTCCGACCATGCGAGGGGGCGGGATCTGCCCGCCCCCTGTCGGATGAGGGGCGAGGACCTGCCTCGCCCCTGTTCTAGAACACCGGCGTCTCGTGGTAGACGCCGAACACCTCTCGCAGGGCGCCGACGATCTCGCCCTCGGTGGCACGGGCGCGCACCGCGTCGATGATCGCCGGCATGGTGTTCTCGGTGCCGGCGGCCACCTCTTTGAGAGCGTCAAGGCGCGTGGCCACGCTGCTGTTGTCCCTGGTCTCGCGCAATCCGCGCAGGCGCTCTGCCTGGTCGCTTTCCACGTCGATGTCGATGACCAGCACGTCGGGTGCGCGTCCGTCGGTGGTCTCCTGGAAGGCGTTGACGCCGACGATGACCCGCTCGCCCGAGTCGAGCTGCGACTGGTAATGGAAGGCTGCCTCGGCGATCTCCCGCTGCGGGTAGCCGTCGGCGATGGCCTTGACGATGCCACCGAGCTCGTCGATCGCCGCGAAGTAGTCCTCCGCGGCCTTCTCCATCCGGCTGGTGAGGTCCTCTATGAACCAGCTGCCCGCCAGCGGGTCGGCAACGGAGGGCACGCCGGTCTCAAAGGCGAGGATCTGCTGGGTGCGCAGCGCGATCTGCGCGGCCTTCTCGGTCGGCAGGGCGAGAACCTCGTCCATCGAATTGGTGTGCAGGGACTGGGTTCCGCCGAGCACGGCGGCCATCGCCTCGAACGCGGTGCGCGCGATGTTGTTCTCGATCTGCTGCGCGGTGAGCGAGCATCCCGCCGTCTGGGTGTGGAACTTCAATTGCCAGCTCTTCGGGTTCTTGGCGCCGTATGTCTCCCGCAGGCGGCGTGCCCAGATGCGCCGCGCGGCGCGGTACTTGGCGATCTCCTCGAAGAAGTCGATATGGCTGTTGAAGAAGAAGCTGAGCCGGGGTGCGAAATCGTCGACGTCGAGCCCGGCAGCCATCGCCGACTCGACGTAGGCGAAGCCGTCAGCGAGGGTGAACGCCAGCTCCTGTGCCGCGGTGCTGCCGGCTTCGCGGATGTGGTAGCCGCTCACCGAGATGGGATGCCAGCGTGGGATGTGCTCGGCGCAGAACGTCACCACGTCGGTGACCAGGCGCATCGACGGATCGACCGGGAAGATGAACTCCTTCTGGGCGATGTACTCCTTGAGGATGTCGTTCTGGAGCGTGCCGCCGAGCTTCTCGTAGGGGACGCCCTGCTCCTCGGCGACGACCAGGTACTGCGCAAACACGATCGGCGCTGGAGAGTTGATCGTCATCGACGTCGTCACACGGCTGAGGTCGATGCCGTCGAAGAGGGTGCGCATGTCCTCGACCGAGTCGATGGCAACGCCGCATCGCCCCACCTCACCGAGCGACTCCGGGGCGTCGCTGTCGTGGCCCATCAGCGTCGGCATATCGAAGGCGACCGACAGGCCGGTCTGGCCATGGTCGAGAAGGAAGCGGTAGCGCGCGTTGGTGTCCTCGGCGCTGCCGAAGCCGGCGAACTGCCGCATCGTCCAGAGCCTGCCCCGGTACATGGTGTCGTGGATCCCGCGGGTGTACGGGTATTCGCCCGGCGCCGGCGCCTCGCGAGTGAGGTCGACGCCCTCGAGCGCCTCCGGTCCGTAGCTCGGCTCCAGCGGCAGGCCGCCCAGGGTGTCATCGGGAACTGCCGGGACCTGCCGGCGGGGTTGGACGGTCTGCGTCATGAGTGCTGTTCGCTGTGTCCGTTGAGGATGCGGTCGGCGATGCCATACGGGTCGACCCCGCGGAGGTCGCCGCTCAGCTCGGAACCCATTGTGCCGTCTTCGAGCTCACGCCGCGCTCGTTCGGTGGCGCGCTCCACCACGATCGCCTCGATCTCGGCGCGCAGTCGCCCGCGCCGGCGCACCTCCAGCTCCCCGCTTTCGGTGATGACGGCGTGGTGGCGTTCTATGGCCTCGAGCAGCTCGTCGATCCCCTCGCCCGTGGTCCCGGTGGTCTGGATCACCGGCGGCCGCCACGCCTCCTTCGTCGCCTTGGCCTGCCGCGCCAGGTCGCGCAACTCCCTCGCCACCTTGGCCGCGCCCTGGATGTCGGCCTTGTTGACAACAAAGATGTCGGCGATCTCGAGGATCCCGGCCTTGAGGATCTGCACGCTGTCGCCCGTCACCGGGGTGGTGACGACCACGGTGGTATCGGCTGTCTGCATGACCTCGAGCTCGCTCTGGCCCACGCCGACGGTCTCGAGGAGGCATCGGTCACGTCCGCTGGCGTCGATCAGCCGCACCGCTTCGCGGGCTGCGCTGGCCAGGCCCCCGAGGTGACCGCGCGCCGCCATGCTGCGGATGAAGACGCCGTCGTCGCCGGTGTGTCGCTGCATGCGCACCCTGTCGCCGAGGATGGCGCCCCCGCTGAAGGGGCTCGACGGGTCGACAGCGATGACACCGACCCGGTGGCCGGCCGCGCGCCAGCGGACGATCAGCTGGTCGCAGACGGTGCTCTTGCCGCTGCCGGGTGGCCCGGTGACCCCGACCACGTGAGCGGCACCGGCGCGGCCTCGCACGGCGCGCAGCACCTCCTCGGCCGCGGGATCACGGTCCTCCACAAGGCGGATGGCGCGGGCGAGGGAGCGCACGTCGCCGCTGAGAAGGCCGCGGGCGATGTCCATTGCCGGCCGAGTGTAGCCGCGCCGAGGCGACCCGCCGATCGACGGACAGCCGTTGCCACGGTTGATTCTCGTACCATGCGCGGGTGAGCGTTCCCGAGGCGCCGTGGCGTCCGCGGCGGCCGCACAGGGCACGAAGATCCCGGCCTCGCCGTCGTCTGCTCGCCATCGCCGGCATCGTCTTCGGCTTCGGCGTCAGCGGGATGACCGGGGCGGCCCTGTACTTCTCCCCTGCCATCGCCGCGGCATTCCAGGACTTCGGACACACCATCCACCACAAGCTGGCGCCGGCGGCAACGGCGACGCCGATCGCGCACGCCACGGCGGCGCCCGCGACGGCCAGACCCACCCCGACGGCGGCACCGACCAGCGCAGCGGGCGGCAGCTTCACCGTGCTCCTCCTCGGCTCCGACAATGACGCCAAGTTCGCGAGCAACGTGGTGCTGACCCAGTCGATGATTCTTGCCAGGGTCGACCCGGCGACGCGTCACGTGACCATGGTCTCGATCCCTCGTGACCTCAGTGTCCAGCTGTCGACCGGCGGCACCGACAAGATCGACAAGGCGTACCTGTATGGAGGCGTCGACGCAGCGATCAACACGGTGGAGCAGGACTTCGGCGTGCACGTCGATCACTACGCGTGGATCGGCCTGCTCGGCCTGGTGCATCTCATCGACGAGGTCGGCGGCGTCGACGTCGTGGCCAGCAACCCCGTGCTCGACGACTTCTATCCGAAGGACCTCAGCGGCAGCAATCCCTACGCCTACCAGCGCGTCGCCGTGCTGCCGGGCCCGCAGCACATGGACGGCATCGAGGCGCTGCAGTACGTGCGCTCCCGTCACGATGACATTCGCAGCGACTTCGGCCGCTCGGTCCGCCAGCAGCAGGTCCTGCT
>CATPCA010000188.1 GCA_955652545.1 Candidatus Dormiibacterota bacterium | reverse complement strand
ACGTGATGACCACCCTCACGACACCAGGCCCGGGAGCCAGACTCGCCGCTCTGTGCGGCTCGGCTCGCGGTCCCTAACCCACTTTCGTCAGGTAGTGCTTCTAGGAATTCCTAGAACGGTACTCTCGGCAAAATCCACGGCGGTCCACGCAGACCGAAGCCGGGCCATTCCGTTTTCAAATCACGGAGTGGAGCGGCAGACGAGGCTCGAACTCGCGACCCTTACCTTGGCAAGGTAGCGTTCCAATTCTGCATTCGGGAGGGGTCGATATTTGCGTCAAGGCGACTACTTACCCCCAATTTCCACGGGGAGCCACGCTGACCACACGGGAAGCCACACAGATCCTACGGCGGTCCACGCTGATCACAAAACGCGGCAATCGAGGCGGCGGGAGATGCGGCCGGGGCTCGTGCACCCGCCCGGGCCCGTGGATCCCCCTTCGGGCTGGCCGGCCTACGGGTTAATCCGGTGGTCGCGGCGGCAAATGGCTACTCCTGGGTGGAAGGTGTTGCCGCCAGAGGAGTCAAGGGGTCCGAGGGCGGAGTCGATGCTTGTGGTGGCCGCCCGGACCGATATACAGTGCGGAATTCCCGCATCCGCGGGTCAAGGATGACGCTCATGACGCAGGCAGTCGACAGAACAGTCAGTGAATCGAAGCAGGCGGCGGACCATGACGAGATCTCCAAGGTCGTTCAGTTGTACATCGAGGGCGCGGCGAAGGCCGATGTGGCGAAGCTGACTGAGGCTTTCCACGAGGACGCCCGAATGTTCGGCGAAGCGGGCGGTACTAGGTACGACGAGCCCATCGGCGAGATGTTCAAGCTGCCAGCAGCCGATACCGGCAACTACACGGCACGAATTGTTTCGATTCACCAGACTAGTGATGTGGCGACGGCCGAGGTCGCCGAGGATGGCTACTGGGGAACCGTGTCGTTTGTGGACTACTTCGCGTTGGCGCGCATCAACGGAACTTGGAAGATCGTTAACAAGGTGTTCGCGCACACCGGCGGAGAGATGCCCTCGGGCTAATCTCCCCGCGGAGGTGACCGGACGTCCCGACACTCCCGAACTGCGTAGCGAGACGCTGGTGACCCTCGTCGAGGTGCAGCCCAAGCGGTTCGCTAAGCAGGTCGTCGATTCGGTGCGCGGTGCGTGCGACGGCCGTGCCCGTCAGAGAGGGCAGCATGAGCAAGAAAGAGGGCGACGCCGCCGACCAAGGCGTCGGCACGCCTGACTTCGTCAAGCGACACGGACTGCACACCGATGAGCAGCGCGCGTCGGCCGATGCGGTTGCCGCAGAGATCCGAGAGAAGGGACTGCGCACGGTGCGCGTGGTGCTCGTCGACCAGCACGGCGTCCCGCGCACCAAGTTCCTATCCGCGGAGGCTGCGATCGCCGCGATGAGCAACGGCGCGGACTTCTCCGGCGCGATCTACAGCCTCGACACCGGTAACAGCGTGTTCCCGCAGGCGTTTGCGGCTGGCGGCGGATTCGGGATCCCAGAGTTCGCCGGGTTTCCCGATGTGGTCATCGTGCCAGACCCGCACACATTCCGCGTGCTGCCGTGGGCAGACCGCACCGGCTGGGTTCTCTGCGATGTGTACTTCAGCAACGGCAAGCCGGTGCCGCTCGACGGCCGCGCCATCATGCGCCAGCAACTGCGCCGCCTCGAGTCCGCGGGTTACGGCTACGTCGCCGGCCTCGAGGTGGAGTACTACATCGTGCGACTCGTCAGCGAGCGCACAGCGCTCGACCAGACAGGCTGGCCGCCGCCGCCGCCCGCGGTCGACGTGTTTGAGCAGGGTTACCAATTCCTCTCCGAGACGCGCCTCGATGGCGTGGAGGACACACTGCGGGCATTGCGCGACGGCCTCTACGACATCGGCATCCCGCCACGCTCGATGGAGGATGAGTGGGGACCCGGCCAGATGGAGTTCACCTTCGCGCCCCTGGCCGGGCTGGACGCCGCCGACGCGATGATCATGTTCCGTACAGCGGTGAAGTCGATCTGCCGGCGCCGTGGTCTGCTCGCCACGTTTATGTGCTGGCCGGCGCTGCCCAACTTCTTCCCGTCCGGGTGGCACCTTCACGAATCGCTTACCGGCGCGACCAGCGGGGACAACGCCTTCGCGTCGGAGGACGAGATGATCTCGCAGGTCGGGCGCCACTTCGTGGCCGGCCTCCTCGAACACGCCAAACCGATGACCATCTTCACCACCCCGACTGTCAACGGCTACGGGCGCTTCCGTCCCTACTCGTTCGCGCCAGACCGCATCGGATGGGCGCTCGAGAACCGGGGCACCATGGTGCGCGTACAAGGCGGAGCTGGTGACAAAGGCACGCACATCGAGAATCGGCTTGGGGAACCGGCGGCCAACCCGTACCTCTACATGGCGGCGAACATCGCCGCGGGTCTCGACGGGATGACCCGCGGGGCGGAGCCGCCGCCTCCGATGACGTCCGACCCGTACGCTGCCGAGGCGGAGCCGCTGCCCAAGTCCCTTGGTGAGGCTATCGCTGCGCTGGAGGGTGACACTATGTTCCGT
>CATPCA010000187.1 GCA_955652545.1 Candidatus Dormiibacterota bacterium | reverse complement strand
GTTCATGACCCCTCCGACGGCCTTGCCGTCGAGCTGGTACACCGTGTATCCACCGAGGTCGGGGTCCGGATCCCCGAAGGTCGTCCAGCCGAACAGATCGCTGTAGAAGCGCTTCGACGCATCCATGTTCCTGGTGCCCAGGTCCATCCACACCGGCCGCTTGGTGGTCGCCACTGCTGTCTCGCTCATGCCGCGTCCCTCAGTTATCTCTTGGGCTTTCGTACCCAGTCTGCTCCTTTGACTCAGGCGCTGCGGCAAACTCATCGGCATGGCGGAGGATGGTCGGATCCGTCGTCTCGTCTATCGTGGATGCCCGATGAAATACCGCGCCGGCGGCTGGCGCCGGCTGAAGCGCGACAAGAAAGGGGCGTGATGCGTTTTCGTTTCAACCGAGTCCTCGCCCTGACGGCAGGTTCCGCGGCGTTGCTCGCGTGCGCGGGCTGCAGCAGCGGGACCACGATCGGCCCGAACATCGCCGGCGGCACGGCCAACACCGAAGCCGGCAAGAATGCGGGGACCATCTTCGCGGACAGCATCGCGGCGATGGGAAAGGCCACCAGCGTCCACCTCAAGGGCCCGATCGCCGGGATCTCCTTCGACGCCGATATCGGCAAGGGCAATTTCAGCGGCACGGCCAACCAGGGCGGCAAGGTCTTCAACATCGTCTACCTCGCCGATCCCGGTGGCGTGCCCACCAAGGCCCGCATCTTCATCAAGGCTCCCGCCGCGGTGTGGGCCACCGCCTCGGCGCCCACGATTGGCGCTTGTGTCGGTGGCGCCTGGCTCACGCTCGACCCGGCGACGTCCGGAGCCAACAGCCCGTCGCCGACCGGCGCGGCCCGACTCACGGCCGACGCGGGCCAGCTGGGCGACCTCGCAGCGTTCGCCAACGCTCTGGGCACGTCCCCCGGCATGCTCACCAAGGGAGCGACCGGCACCGCCGACGGCACCCGCGTGATCGCCATCAAGAGCAACTCGGGCGCCTCGGCATTCGTGGCCATCGAGGGTCCTCCCTATCTGCTGCGACTCAGCGGCATCAGCAGCGGCCAGTCCCAGACTCTCGACTTCACCAACTGGAACGGTGGCGCGCAGTTCACCGCGCCGACCGGAGCGCGGTCGCTGACGAGCATTCTCGCCGCCTGCCCGGGTGCCGCAACGCCCGGCGCGACGCCCACCCCATGAGCCGCCTGCGACCGTGATCGGCGCGACCATCGACAGCCTGGATGAGGTGGACCGGAAGGCCGCCAAGCTCCTGCGCCAAGCCCTCGCGGCCGATGAGGTGGTCAACCTCTGGGCGAGAGGCCTGGAGGACCAGGTGGTGGCGCTCACCGACCGGCACGTGTTCATCGTCAAGCGCGGCGCAGGCGCAGGCGCCGGCGCCCCACTGCGGGCGCTGGTCAGCAGCCTCGACTACGGCAACATCCTCGGGGCGGAGGTCATTCTCGGCGTGGGCACGGGGATGTTCGAGATCAGCGCCGCCGGGATGCCCGGGCTCGATGCGTGGTCGTGGGGCGGCCGGTTCCGGCGCACCCGAGCACCCGACCTGCCCAACGCGTTCGCCATCGCACAGAGCCAGGCCGACGAATTCCAGCAGGTGGCGGAGGCGATCCAGGCGCGGATCCACTGAGGCGCCGACCGCCGGTGTGGTTCAGGCGCTGGCCGCCGTCTCCTCTCGCGATCGCTCCGCCAGCAGGATGCCGTACTCGAACGCGTCGGCGAGCGCCGCCCACGACGCATCGATGATGTTGGTGCTGCATCCCACCGTCGACCAGCGCCGGCTGTGGTCACCGGACTCGATGAGGACGCGCACCACCGCGGCCGTGCCGTCGTGCCCGTCGAGCACGCGAACCTTGTAGTCGAACAGCTGGGTCTTGGCCGTCTCGGGGAAGGACGGCGACAGCGCCTTGCGAATCGCGGCGTCGATGGCGTTGACCGGTCCGTTGCCATCCGCGGCAGTGTGCACGACCATGCCGCCGACACGCAGCTTGACCGTCGCCTCACACACCGTGTCGCGTCCCTCGCGCTGCTCGACGAGCGCGATGTAGTCGACCAGCTCGAATGGTGGCTGCTGGCCACGAGCGCGCTGGACGAGCAGCTCGAACGACCCGTCTGCCCCCTCGAACGCGTATCCCTGGTGCTCCAACTCCTTGACGCGCGCGGTCACCCGGCGAACCAGCGCGTGGTCGTCGCCGAGGTCGATACCAAGCTCGTCGGCGCGGTCGAGGATGTTGGCGCCGCCCGACTGCGAGCTCACCACGCTGCGCGTGTGGTTGCCGACCACGCTCGGATCGATGTGCTGGTAGGCGTACGACGCCTTGCGCATGGCGTTGACGTGCTGGCCGCCCTTGTGCGTGAACGCCAATGCCCCGATGTACGGTGCGTTGATCGGCGGATGCAGGTTGGCGATCTCGGCGACATCGCGGGCCACGGAGAACAGGTGACGAAGCTGCTCGTCCTCCACCACCCGGTACCCCATCTTCAGCTGCAGAGCGGGGATGAGCGTGCAGAGGTTGGCGTTGCCGGTGCGCTCGCCATAGCCGTTGATGCAGCCCTGCACCTGCACGGCGCCGGAGCGCACCGCTGCCAGCGTGTTGGCCACGGCGCAGCCGGTGTCGTCATGACAGTGGATACCGATGACCTCGCCGAACGCGGCCGTGGCCAGCGCCGTGACCGAGCCGATGGCGTCGGGCAGCGTGCCTCCGTTGGTGTCACAGAGAGCGACGCGCCTCGCTCCCGCCCGCAGCGCCGCCTCCATACAGCGGATCGCATAGTCGGGGTCGGATCGGTGGCCGTCGAAGAAGTGCTCGGCGTCGAAGCACACCTCGCGACCCGCTGCCACCAGCCAGGCCACCGAGTCCTCGATCATCAGCAGGTTCTCGTCGAGAGAGGTGCGCAGCACGTCGTGCACCTGGCGGTCCCAGGTCTTGCCGACCAGGGTGACGATCGGCGCCGCCGAGTCGAGCAGCGCACGCAATTGGAGGTCGTCCTGCGGGCGCACGCCCGGCCGGCGCGTCGCCCCGAATGCCGCCAGGCGGGCGTGCTCGAACCTGACACCTCGAGCGCTGGCGAAGAACTCGGTGTCGGTCTGGTTGGCACCGGGCCAGCCGCCCTCGATGACGCTGACCCCGATGCGGTCGAGGTGCTCGGCGATCCGCAGTTTGTCGGACACCGAGAAGTTGATGCCGACGCCCTGGGCGCCGTCGCGCAGGGTGGTGTCGTAGATCTCGAGCGTCATCAGGTGACCCCTGCGGCGCTGGGGAGGTGGGCCGGGAGCGCCGCAACCACCGCCGCGCCGGCCGCCGACGTGGAGGCCACGCCGCCCAGGTCGGCGGTGAGCACGCCGTTGTCGATGCAGGCGTCAACCGCGGCCTCGAGCGCCACGGCCAGGTCCGCCCGGCCCAGCGAGTGGCGCAGCATCAGCGCGACGCTGAGGATCGCGCCGTAGGGATTGGCCCTGTCCATCCCGGCGATCTCCGGTGCGCTGCCGTGCACGGGCTCGAACAGCCCGGGACCCGAGTCACCGAGGCTGGCCGACGGCAGCAGGCCGAGCGACCCGGCCAGCACCGCCGCCTCGTCGCTGAGGATGTCGCCGAACAGGTTCTCGGTGACGACCACGTCGATGTCGCCTGGGCGTTGCACCAGCCGCATCGCGAACGAGTCGACCAGGGCGTGCTCGAGCGTCACCGTCGGGTATTCGTGCGCGAGGCCACCGACCACGTCTCTCCACAGCTCGCTGGTGGCCAGGACGTTGGCCTTGTCGACGGACGTGAGCCGGCCGCTGCGCTGCGCCGCCAGGGCGAAGGCGACGCGGGCGACGCGCTCCACCTCACCGCGCGAGTACACCATGCTGTCGATCGCGGAGTTGGCCTCGCGGCGCTTCGGCTGCCCGAAGTACGCACCGCCGGTGAGCTCACGCACGACGACCAGGTCGACGCCACGCACCACCTCGGCGCGCAACGGGGTGAGGTGGGCGAGCCGCGGGTGCGCACGCACCGGGCGGAGGTTGGCGAAGACGCGGAGTTGTGCGCGGAGTCCGAGCAGTCCGGC
>CATPCA010000186.1 GCA_955652545.1 Candidatus Dormiibacterota bacterium | reverse complement strand
TGGCCGGCGAGGCCGCCGAGCGGCGCTGGAGGGAGGCATCCGACTCGCTGCTCACCACCGCGCGAGCATTGCGAGCGCGTCCCAACGAGGTTCCGGAGCGTGTGGCCGGGTTGCAGGAGCAGTTGCGGCGCGCCGCTCGCGAGCTCGAGCAGGCCAGGAAGCGGGGCGCGACGGGTCCCGCCAGCCGGAAGGCCACCGTGGAGGAGGTCGGTGGGCTGCGCTATGCCTCGCTGACGGTCGACTCCGACACCGGCGCATCCACCGTCGACGACATCATCGACTCTGTCTTCGCCGAGCAGCTCGGTGGCGACGGTGTGGCCGTCGTGGTCTCGCGCGACAACGTCGCTGTCAAGGCTGGACCGACCGCTCAGCGTGCCGGCATCCACGCAGGCAGCCTGGCCGGCACGGCCGCGAAGCTCATGGACGGCAAGGGCGGCGGCCGGCCCGACTTCGGGCGCGGCAGCGTCAAGAACGCAGCCCGGCGAGACGAGGCGCTCGCGATGGTCCGCGACACAATCAGCCACCAGGCGCCGGGCAACGCCGCATGAGCAAGCGCAAGTTCTCGCTCCTGCGCCGCCGCGCCGAGTTCAACACTCATTACACCGTCCTTGACATCGGCACCGAGTTCGTCAAAGCGCTGATCGTCAAGCGCGAGGAGGACAAGGGCATCGTCATCGGCGCCTCGCGGATCCGCCAGGCGCTCACCGACATGCAGGGCGGCGCCGTCGCCGACATCCAGTCGGTGATCGACAACTGCGACCGGGCGCTCACCGAGGCCGAGGACATGTGCGAGGTGGTGCCCGGCCAGGCGGTCATGGGCATCGCCGGTGAGCAGGTCCGGGGCTTCAGCACCACCATGACCATGCCGCGCCCTCAGCCGCAGGCACGCATCACCCAGGCGGATCTGGCCGCGGCCCTGCAGGCGGTGCAGCGCCGCGCGCTCAAGGAGGCGGTGCGACAGATGTCGCACGAGCTCGGCGTCGCCGAGGTCAACGTCAAGCTCGTGCACAGCACGATCACCTCTGTGCGCATTGACGGCTACGCGGTCAGCAACCCCATCGACTTCCAAGGCAACGTCGTAGACATCACCGTCTTCAACACGTTCGCCCCGCTGCACCACATCGGCGCGCTGCAGACAATCGCCCAGGAGCTCGACCTCGAGGTGGTCGCCACCGTCGCCGAGCCATATGCACTGGCGCGCGGCTGCAACAACGACGACATCGAGGAGCGCGGCGCCATCTTCATCGACGTCGGCGGCGGCACCACAGATGTCGCCCTGGTCCGCAACGGCGGCATCGAGGCGACGCGGATGTTCGCGCTCGGCGGTCGCAGCTTCACCAAGAGGTTGGCGGGCGAACTGCAGATCTCGATGGGGGAGGCGGAGCGGTACAAGGTCTCCCACGGCGACAACCACCTGGCCGCCGAACAGCGCGCCCTCGCCCACCAGGCGCTCACGCCCACCGCCGAGGTCCTCGCCCAGGGTGTCTCCCTGACACTCGAAGAGCTGGCCGGCGGACAGCCGCTTCCCGCCAGCATCTACGTCGCCGGCGGCGGTGCCGCCCTGCCGGAGGTTGCCGAGCAGCTCGCCGCCGTCGACTGGGCGCAGTCGCTGCCAATGGCGCACGCGCCAACCGTGCGTGTTCTCGGTCCGGACGACGTCCATCGTGTCTACGACAGCACCGGGCTGCTGGTGGGCAGCCAGGACGTCACGCCGATGGGCCTGGCCCACCATGCCATCTCAATAGAGGACGACGCCGACCAGCCGCTCGGTGGGCTGATGCGGCGCGTGCTCAAAACCATGAAGGTCTGACCACATGCCCCAGGTGATCTATACCGAGCAGAGCGAAGAGATCGTCGAGCTCGTCGACAGGGTTCGCAAAGCACCGGAGAACGAGGTCGCGCTGGTTCTCGGCGCGGGGGCCGTGGGCCTGCAGTCGCCGCTGAACGTTCGCCTGCTCCGGCAGCTGGGGACGCGCGCGGGCAAGACGGTGTCGATCATCAGCGGCGACCCGTACATCCAGGAGCTGTCGCGCGTCGGCGGCCTGGCCACGTACGCGTCCGTGCCCGCGTTCGAGCGTGGCATCCAGACGGTGCGCTCGCATGCCGACGACGGTGCCGCGTTCGGAGCCGCCGGAGCGGCCACGGCCCTGGCGACCGCGCCGCCGGTGGCACCACCCCTACCGCCGCGAACGGGGACCGCACCCCCCGGCGCGGCCACGCCTGCTGCGGGCGGCAAGGGGTTGGGCGGGCGGCGCCGAGCGCTGTACTTCGCCGCCGCCGGGCTGGTGATCCTCGGGCTCGTGCTTTTCCTGTTCGTCGCCCCATCGGCGAAGGTGACCATCACGCTGGCGGGCACGCCCTTGACGGTCAGCCCCACCATCCAGGGCAGCACCGACCCGCAGAATGCCGGGCAGGCCGACCATATCGTGACGTCGGTGGTGACCAGCACGCAGTCGTCGCAGTTCACCGCCACGCCGACCGGGAGGCAACCGGTCGCCGCGAAAGCGGCCACCTCCCAGGTTGTCCTGCAGACGGACCTGCCCTCGGTGATGCCGTTCACCGTCCCCAAGGGTGAGGAGTTCGACACCGCCGACAATCCGCCCATCAAGTTCTTCGCCACACAGGACACGGTGGTCACCTTGCCACCGCCGAGTCCCGGCCAGCAGTACGGCGCACCCTCGAACCCCATTCCGGTGGCCGACGGAACGGCCGAGGCGAAGGGCAACGTGGCTGCGAACACCATCACGAAGTGGCCCATGAATCCATGCAACCCTCCCGCTGCGATATGCACCCCGACGGACGTCAAAGCCACCAACCCAGCCGCAGCCACGGGCGGCGCCGACGCCAAGACCAACGTGATCGCCAGCACCCAGGACGTCGCCGCGTGGACCGCGCAGGTGACCCAGAGCGACCAGACGCTGACCGCTCAGGCCAAGCAGGACATGCAGAGCAAGGCGGCGGGCAAGACGTTCGCTGTCGACCCCGGTGGCAACGGCACCGCCGTCGCCTGCGCCGTGACCCCGGCGCTGCCCGCGGCCAACGCGGTCTTCGCGACCGCGAAGGAGACGGTCACGTGCAACGGCAAGGCGGCGCTGTACAACGCAGGTGACATCACCAACGACGTCAAGGCCGACCTGCGGCAGCAGGTCGCCCAGGGCGACACACTCGCCACCGACTCGATCAACTGCACCAAGCCGGCGGTCACCCAGGCGGTCGACGATGGCACGGTCGTGCTCAGCGTGCAGTGCACCAGCTTCTCGCGTCCGAACGTCGACCTCAACGCGCTCAAGGGGCAGCTCACCGGCAAGAGCCCGAGTGACGCGCGCAACGTCATCCAGCACCGGCTCAACCGCGTACAGAACGTGGCCATCACGCAATCGCCCGTGCCGTTCTTCTGGCTGCCGTTCTTCTCGAGCCGCATCGAGATCGACGAGAACTTCGTGGCGCAGCCGCCGCCATCGGGCGCGTGAGCACTCCAGCCCTCGGGATCGACGTCGGAACCGTACGCGTCGGCCTCGCCGGCAGTGACGAGACGGGCACCATCGCAACGCCGTTGCGGACCGTGCCCCGCCAGCCCGCGGCGCGGCTCTGGCGAGAGGTCGAGCAGGTTGTGGTCGACCGGCTCCCCGAGCGCATCGTCGTCGGCCTGCCGCTGCGGCTGGACGGCAGCGAGGGCGATTCCGCGGTGGACGCACGGGGCGTCGCCGAGCAACTGCACCGTCGCACCGGCCTGCCGGTCGAGATGTGGGACGAGCGCTTCACCACGGTGGCCGCCGAACGCAGCATGATCGCCGCAGGTCAACGTCGCGCCAGGCGGCGTGAGACCATCGACGCCGTGGCCGCGACCTTGCTTCTGCAAAGCTGGCTCGACTCCCGCCGCACCAGCGGCGCGGGACGATGAGGCGCCAGCAGCAGGGCCGCAGCGGTGTCATCTTCGCGGGCGTCGCCGTCGTCATCCTGTTGCTGGTCGTCGCCGGCGGCACCCTTCTGTACGGTCGCAGCCAGCTCGACCCCCCGGCGAGCAACGCCGACGCCGACGTCACCATCACCGTGCGCCCCGCTGAGCCGGTCGACACCCTGATCAGCGACCTCGCCAACCATCAGCTGGTCCGTAGCGCGTTCTGGTTCGGCTGGTACGCCAAGCTGCAGGGCCTCCAGTCGAAGCTGGTTGCCGGCAACTTCGTCCTCAACGACGCGATGAGCGCCAGCTACATCGTGCAGCGACTCGAGGGTCCCCCGCAGGTGGCCACGCACCAATTGCTGCTCACCGAGGGGCTGACCGCCAAGCAGATGGCCGCGAAGGTGGCCGCCGCCGGCCTGGGCATCAGCGCCGCCCAGTACCTGGCCGAGGTGCAATCGGGCACCTTCAGCGAGCCGTTCCTGGGCGGCCGGCCGAGCGGCGCATCCCTGGAGGGTTTCCTCTTCCCTGACACCTAC
>CATPCA010000185.1 GCA_955652545.1 Candidatus Dormiibacterota bacterium | reverse complement strand
CTGCGACTGCCCCGGGCGCTCGCCGTGCCCTTGCTGCGCGATCCCGGCATCTCGGTGTGCTCCGCGATCGGCTCCGCCTCCGCTGCCGGCGGCGCGGCGATCCCGGTGTCGGCTGGCGGTCCCTCGGCCGTCGTCACCGGCGGCGTCTCCCCCGCGGGCGGGTGCGGCCCGCTGAGCGGAGCCGCCTCGCCGCCGCCTCGCCGGCGGCGGGGCGCGTGGCCATTACCCTCAGTTGGCGCGGGTTCGGCTCGCAGACGCTCCAGGATCGCGTCGACGCGCTCGGGGGTCAGGTCCTCGTGGAAGTGATGGTCGACCTGCATCGCCGGCGCCCCGCCGCACGCCCCGAGGCACTCCACCGTGCTCTCCCACGTGAACTTGCGGTCCTCGGTGGTGCCCCCAGAGGGACAGCCCAGCCGGTGCTCGACATGCTCGACGATGGCGTCGGCGCCGCGGAGAGCACAGCTCACGTTGACGCAGATGATCACGTGGTGTTCCCCCGCCGGCCGGTCGAAGTACATCGAGTAGAACGTGCTGACCGCCTGCACCTCGCTCGGCGCGAGATCAAGAATCGAAGCGACCTCGGCCATCCCCTCAGGCGACAGGTACCCCAACTCGTTCTGCACCGCCCAAAGACACGGCAAGATCGCACTGCGCGGATGCGGATACCGATCCCGGAGCGCAGTGATCTCGCTGACGGTGTCTGCAGCTAGAGGCATGGTGTCTCCGCTATCGCAGTGACGGGTATTGTCTCCGGCACATCTCCCTGCCGCTCAAACAAGCTTCGCGGGCGCCTACGTCGCTGCGTGCTCGCCACCGGCGAGCACTCCACTCCTTCGCCCGCTGCAGAACTCGCGCTGCGGAGACGTGCCGGAGCCAATCCCCTCCGTCCGCTGAGTGCACCTCTACGAGATTGCGTAGGTACGTGGGCGCTGCGGAGCGGGGGCTTCGTCGACGGACGTTCCTCGTCGCTGCCAACGGTGTTGAAGGACCGGCCTTCGCTGTAGTGTCGACGGCGCTCGCGCGAAAGCGATGGCCGCAGAGACCGCCACCCTTCAGCCAGCCACAAAGCTCGTAATGAGGAGAGCCGTCCGTGAGCTGCCTGGGGAGGGGACACAAGCGGCGACAGCGAATTCTGCAGCAGCCGAAGGAGCGGAGAAGTCGCCGGTGGCCACTTTGGAGCGACGCAAACGGCTGCGAAGCCTGAGCAGGCGCCGCTTGTGTCCCCTCCCCAGGCAGCTGCACCTGCCCCCGCAAAACTCATCGATCAACGTCCCCCAGCGTGATATCGATCGACCCAATCACCGCCACCACATCCGCGATCAGTTCGTCATGGACCATGTGCGGGAGCGCGCTCAGGTTGCTGAACGAGGGCGCTCGCACCTTGCAGCGGTAGGGACGGTTGCGCCCGTCGCTGACGATGTAGAAGCCGAGCTCGCCGCGTGGGGACTCGATTGCCTGGTACACCTGTCCGCGGGGGACAGTGAAGCCCTCGGTCACCAGCTTGAAGTGGTGGATGAGCGACTCCATCGACGTGTTGATCTCGTTGCGCGGAGGCAGGGCGACCTTGCGGTCGCTCGTGTTCACCGGGCCGCCGGGCAGGTTGTCCATCGCCTGGCCGATGATGCGCAGCGATTCCCGCGCCTCGCGCATGCGCACCAGGTAGCGGTCGTAGACGTCGCCGTGACTGCCGATCGGGACGTCGAAGTCGAAGTGGTCGTACGCGCTGTAGGGCTGCGCCTTGCGCAGGTCGTAGGGGATGCCGCTGCCGCGCAGCGTCGGCCCGGTGGCGCCGTAGGCGAGGGCGTCGTCGGGGGTGAGCACGCCGAGGCCGCGGGTGCGCTCCATGAAGATCGGGTTCTTGGTGATGAGCAGCTCGTACTCGTCGATGAACCTCGGGAACGTGCGCACCACTTCGTTGACCAGCGCGTAGAACTCGTCGGGAACATCGGCGAGCAGGCCGCCGACGCGGATGAACGACGTGTGCATGCGCACACCGCTGACCAGCTCGTTGATGTCGAGCAGCTTCTCGCGCTCGCGCCACGCGTAGACGAACGGGGTCGTCGCGCCGAGGTCCAGCGCGGTGGTCCCATACCACAGGAAGTGGCTGGCGACGCGGGTCAGCTCGCACATGATCACGCGCAGGTACTGGGCGCGCATCGGCACCTCGACGCCGAGGAGGCGCTCGGCGGCGAGCGAGAAGCCGAGGTTGTTGAACAACGGTGCCAGGTAGTCCATCCGGTCCGTGAACGGGATGCACTGCTGCCAGGTGTGCGACTCGAACGACTTCTCGAAGCCGGTGTGCAGGAACCCGATGTCGGGCCGGCACTCCCGTACCACCTCGCCGTCGAGCTGCAGCACCAGCCGGAGCACTCCGTGGGTGCTGGGGTGCTGCGGCCCCATGTTCAGCTCCATGGTGTCGTCGTCGAGCTGGACTAAGTCGATGGCGTCGTTGGCGGTATCGACGCCGAGCAGGTTGCGACCGCGGTCGAACCTGTCGGACTCGGGGTCGCGCGTCGGCACCCCCGGACCGCCGAGCGGCGGCATCACGGCCATCAGCGAGTTGTCCCGGGCATGTCGCGGGGCCGCTCGGCCGCGGGCAGTGCCCACTCCAGGTTGTGGGTGAACGCGACCGGCTCGCCGAAGCTCACGTAGTCCTTGCGCAGCGGGTGTCCGACCCAGTCCTCGGGGAGCAGGATCCGGTGGAGGTCGTGGTGGCCGACGAAGTCGATGCCGAAGAGGTCGAATGTCTCGCGCTCGTGCCAGTCCATCCCGGCGAACACACGCTCGAGGGTGGGAACCTGGGGCGCGTCTTCGGGCACCTGCACGATCACCCTGCACTCGTCGTTGTGCTGCATGGAGCGCAGCTGGTAGATGATGTCGAAGCGCGGCGCTACTGGCTCGCGATCGGGCCAGTCGACCGCGGTGACGAACAGCGGCAGGTTGTACAGCGCTGCGCCGTCGTCGCGCAGCAGCTTCATCGCACGCACCAGGTGGTCGGCAGCGAGGTACACAGTGACCTCACCGTGCTCATCGACCACGCGGACCACGGCCTCGGGCATCTCCCGCGCGAGCACGTCCGCGGCACGGCGCCCGCGGGACGGACGTGCCGAAGCGGTGGGGGCGGCGGTCGTGGTCACCGGGACTACCCTCGGAGGGAGTTGGGCCGCTCGGCGGCGATCTTCGTCTGCAGCTTGAGGACTGCGTCGAGGAGTCCTTCGGGGCGTGGCGGGCACCCGGGGATGTACACATCCACGGGAACCACCTTGTCGACGCCCTGGATGATGGCGTAGTTGTTGAACATGCCCCCGCTCGACGCGCAGGCGCCCATGCTGATCACCCACTTCGGCTCGGGCATCTGGTCGTAGATCTGGCGCAGCACCGGGCCCATCTTCTGCGACACCCGGCCGGCGACGATCATCAGGTCCGCCTGCCGAGGCGAGGCACGGAAAACCTCGCAGCCGAAGCGGGACATGTCGTAGCGCGCCGCGCCGGTGGCCATCATCTCGATGGCGCAGCAGGCCAGCCCGAACAGGGCCGGCCACAGTGAGCTGTAACGGCCCCACTGGATGACCTTTTCGATGGTGGTGGTGATCGCTCCCGCCTTGGCCGCAGTGCGCTCCAGGTCGCCGACGCGAGGCAACGGGATCGCGCCCGCGTCGGCCCCGGCGTTGAGAATCGGCAGGCCGGTGGCCGCGTCGACGCTCAATCCCACCGCAGCGCTCCCTTGCCCCACACGTAGACGAGCCCGATGAGCAGCGCGGCGATGAAGATGCCCATCTCGACGATGCCGAAGATCTTGAGCTGGCGGACGACCGTCGCCCAGGGCAGCAGGAAGATCGACTCGACGTCGAAGATGATGAAGAGCATCGCCGTGACGTAGAAGCTCACCGAGAATCGGCGGCGCGCGCTCTCCACGGGGACGATGCCGCATTCGTAGGGAAGATCCTTTGCCGGGCTCGGTCGGCGCGGCCCCAGCCACGAGGCCAGCGCCTGGACTCCAGCACCAAATGCGACGCAGACGGCAAGGAAGACGAGGATCGGCGCGAAGTCCGAGAGCATCGTGTCGAGATCGTAACAAAGCGACCGCGAGACGCCCCCCCAAGCGTCCCCGCGCGCGCCGCGCGGATCATCTCCTACCCTACTCGCAGCGTTCCATGGCATCAGGAAGGAGCTGTCAGTGACCCGACCGGTCCCGCCGTCGGTTCCCGTGCTGGTGACCGGCGCGTCGAGCGGCATCGGCGAGGAGTTCGCGCGCCAGCTCGCCGCGCGCGGCCACGACGTCACACTGGTGGCGCGACGCTCGGAGCGGCTGCACGCCCTCGCCAGGACGCTGCGCCGTGATCACAAGGTCACGGTGTCGGTGCACGGCCGACCTCGAAACGACGCGGGGCGGCGGTCCGGTGGTCGCGATGCTGCGCACCAAGGGCCCCTGGCTGCTTGTCAACAATGCCGGCTTCGGAACCCGCGGTCGCTTCGTCGACCTCGACGCCGAGCGGGAGCAGGCCGAGGTCGAGCTGAACGTCGTGGCGCTCCACGAGCTCACCGCCGCGGTGCTGCCCGGCAACGTCGTCGCCGGCCGGGGCGCGGTGGTCAACGTCGCCAGCACCGCGGCGTACCAGCCCATCCCGTACATGGCGACGTACGCGGCAACCAAGGCGTTCGTCCTGCACTTCACCGAGGCGGTCGCGCAGGAGTTGCACGGCACCGGGGTCCGCGCGATGGCGCTGTGCCCGGGACCGACCAGGACGGAGTTCGACGACGTCGCCGGCGTTCAGTCGCTGTTCGACAAGTCGCTGCCGATGAGCTCGGACGCGGTGGTCAGGAGCGCTCTTCGCGCGCTCGACCGCGGCCACGCCATTTGCGTGCCGGGAGCGCACAACCTGTTCCTCGCGCAGGGTGTGCGCCTGGTGCCGCGCACCGCGCTTCGCCGCGTCATCGGGGGCATCTTCGCGCCGCGGTGATGGCTCAGGCCTGCGGCGTTCCACCCAGGTCGAGACAGCGCTGGCGCCAGAACTCGAGCCGGCGCGAGAAGCGCTTCATCTCGGCGTCGAGCACCACCAGATCGGTCGACGCCACCTCCTGGCGCGCCTCCTCCTGCATGTCGGGCAGGTGCGCCTCCGACACCCCGACGAGCTCGCGCTTGACCGCGAGCAGCTCGGTGTACACGG
>CATPCA010000184.1 GCA_955652545.1 Candidatus Dormiibacterota bacterium | reverse complement strand
GTAAGCCGTCCACCACGGCGACCATGGTGGCCGAGCGCGCAACCTACTGCGTCATGCGCCTCGCCACGCCGTCCGGGGACTCGCCCCATGGCGCGGACACGCGACTCCTGATTGCGGCTCGGGGAGTGCGCTCGTTCGCGTTTCAGGAACAATAGACGCCGCTTCGGACGGTCAGCCGTCCAGCGCGGCGTCGAGCGTGATGGGGACCCCGGTGAGCGCCTTGCTGACCGGGCATGTGGCCTTGGCGTCCTCGGCGGCTTTCATGAACCCCTCGGCGTCCAGCCCGGCGGCGGTGCCGCGGACCATCAATGTGATGCCAGTCAGTCGGAAACCACCGGCCGGGTCTGGGCCGAGGGAGACGTCGGCCCGCACGTCGAGAGACTGCGGCGTCCCGCCGGCCTGCGCGATCACTCCGGACTATCAGGCGTCGCGGTCCCTGTCGGGATGCTACCTGCGCCGCGAATGACCACTGGTGCGCGAGGGCGAATGATCCACCCCAGGGGACTCGGATCAGTCGATTGTCCGCAGGAACGCCTCCACCGCGCTCAGGAACGCCTCGGGCTCTTCGACGTGCGGCATGTGGCTCGAGTTCTCGAAGATCACCCATCCCGCGTCCGGGATGCGCTCGTGGATCTGCCCGACGATCAGCGGGGTCGCCTCGTCGTAGCGGCCTGAAACGAGGAGGGTCGGCGTCGTGATCTCGTGCAGCCGGTCTGTGATGTCCCAGGTCTTGAGCGACCCGATGACGTGGAATTCGCTGGGGCCGTTCATCGCGTGGTAGACGGTCGGGTTGGCTGCGATCTGCGCGAAGCTGCGCGCGACGCAGTCCGGCATCGGCACCGCCCGGCAGACGTGACGCTCGTAGAACGCTGCGACGGCGGTCTCGTACTCGGGATCGGCGGTGGTCCCCGCCGCCTCGTGCCGCGTCAGCGTCTCCTGCACGTCCGGCGGCAGATCCTCCCGCAGACGATTCGCCTCCGAGACCCAGAGCGTCATGCTTGCCGGCGAGTCAGCGACGACAATCCCGCGCAACCCAGCCGGGTGGTCGAGGGCGTAGTCCATTGCCAGCATCCCGCCCCACGACTGGCCGACGACTGCGTACCGGTCCGCGATGCCGAGGTGCCGGACAAGCTCGGCGAGTTCGTCCTTGAACAGCCGGGGCGTCCAGAAGTCGGCGGGTGCATCGGGTATCAGTTCGCTCTTTCCGCACCCGAGCTGGTCATAGAGGACGCAGGTCCGACCGGATCGGCTCAGGTCGGCGATCGGCTCGCAGTAGTCGTGCGCAGCACCGGGCCCACCGTGGCAGATGACGACAGGTGTCTGCGGGGCGGCCGGATCGAGCTCACCCACCACGCGATACCAGGTCTCGTGGCCACGCCAGTCCATGCGCCCTTCGTGATCTTTCATGTCGGCCTCATCGAATCGTCGTGTCCTGCGCCGCCGAGTAGATCGTGACAGGTGGGCGAGTGTGAGCCCTATTCCTCGCGCAACACATCCACGAGGTGGGTTCGTCGCAGCGAAGCCCCGGCGGCGAGGGAGGCGGACAGGGCGGCGGCAAGGACGAGCCCCATGAGCAGGGTGACTCCGACGGCCGGAACGGTCACACCGGTCGGCGGGATGGTGAACAGCGGCCGCAGGATCTGCACGAACAGCAGCGCCATCGCCGTGCCGATGATGCCGCCGAGAACAACGCTGGCCACCGCCACCAGCGCGGCCTCCCCGACCACAAGTGCGACCAGGTCGCGCATGCGCATACCAAGGGCGCGCATCGTGATGTATTCCCGTCGGCGGCGCAGCAGTGTGCCGAACACAAAGATGGCGATGCCAACGGCACTGAGCAGCACGGTGTACACCGCCTCGAGCCTGCCCAGACCGTCGATGTTGAGCGCGGGCAGGGTCGATTGCTCGTGGTTGACGGCAGTGCTGATGGTGTCGATGAGCAGCGGCGTCGTGCGCCCCGGACCGGACCGAAGTTCCGTGGCGACCGTCGTCGCGATGGAGTCGCTTCCTGCCGTATCGAGCAGGTACAGGGTGGGCGCGGTGGGGACGGCCGCTCGGTATCCAGCCAGTGAGCCGACGAAGTCGACGCCCTGCGGAAAGCCCGGAAAGTTGGTGTAGATGCCCACGGCATGAAAGGTCGCCGGGACGGGGCGGCCCGTCGTTGGGCTGGGGAGCTGGACGCGTACGTGGTCGCCCACCTGGATGTTGAAGGTTCGCGCAACCTCGTTGTCGATGAGCACCGCGCTGGGGTCGGACGACAGCGCGGCGAGCGCCCGGTCCGGGGTGATCCCTGTCAGGAAACTGGGATTGATCTGAGCCACGGTCGGGAACGTGGCCGGGTCGATGGCCACCATCGCTCGCTTCTCGGTGCCCACAAGGACTGAGTTGGTGGAGATCACCGGGCTGACGCCACGCACCCCGGGGACGCTGAGCGTCGCAGCGAAATTGGCCGGCAGTGGTTGCCCGGTGCTTGGGGTGACGCGCACGTCGGCGCCGTTGACGAAGCGTGCGTCGGTGAGCTTCTCCACCTGGTAGGTGCGGACGAAGAGCGCGATGCTCATGCCGAAGGCGACGGCAAGGCTCAGCGCGATGATCCCCGAGGACGCCGCGCGAGGCCGCCGCAAGAGGCTCAGTAGCGCCGTTCTTGTCACCAGCCGGCTTCGGAAGCTCTCCGACGACACGCGCGCGGAGAGACGCCGCGCCACGGCGAGCAGGCCGCGCACCGCGAGGAGCGTGGCCCCGATCCAGAGGAACGCTGGCGCCAGCAGTAGATAGAACGAGAGCGACACGCTCTGTGCCTCTGCGGCCGGAGCCGGTTGGTAGCCGCCACTCAGCCAGGTGACCAGTCCCACCACGGCGGCAGCGGCGAGCAGAGCCACGTCAAGGCGGAAGCGCAACCATGCCGCCGGACGAGTGACGTCGAGCTCGCGCCTCTCCTCAGTGACCTCGAGCAGGAGCGATCGTCGCGCCGGCAGGTACAGAGCGATTGCCGTCGTGAGCATGGCGGCGACCAGCGACAAACCGATCGACACCACGTAGGCCCCGATGTCGCCGTGCAGCCCGCCGAGCATCAGCGCAAGCGCGCCGAAGCCGAGCCCGAGGCCTGCGATTGATCCAAGGACCGCCAGCAGCACCGTATTGAGCGCGAGGGCGCGGAGAAGGGTCCGGGGTGACAGGCCGCGCGCGCGCAGCGTGGCGCGCTCGCGACGCTGCGCTTCGGCGAGCAGTCCACCGGCGTAGCGCGAGAGGTAGGCGGCGAGCGCAACACCGGGAAGCCCGAGGAAGATGAAGAGGACCTTGGCGAGGATGCTGTCCGTCTGCGCGGCGGTGAGGGCCGCACCCAGGTTGTCGGTAACGGCGATGTCGCCGGGCGCAATGCGCTCGATGGTGCGGGCCAGTCCGCGCGCTGTGACCAGGGCGGTGGCAGGGTCGGAGGCGAGAGCGGCGCGGTCGACGCCGACGTGGAGCTCCACCACCGGCGGGTCCTTCAGCACGGGCGCGGCAGACCCGGCGTCGGCACGCACAGCCGGCAGAACAACGTCACGGAAGGTGGCAGTGTCGACGACCACGACGTACGGTGACGCGACGAAGTCTCCCTGGGTGTCGGGGCTGCGACTCAGGAAGAGCGGTGTTGCCGACGCGAAGTCGGCGACAGCCGAGACGGGTAGCATCAGTGGTGACACCCGTCCCGGCAGAGTCATTGTCACCGAGCTGCCCGGCGTCCCGCCGATCAGGTCGGTGGTCGGCGCGCTGAGCATCCCGGTTGCGGTGCGGTACACGCCGGCGGTGGTGCGCACCAGCGGGAAGGCCTGAAGATACGAGGGATCGACGCCCATCAGCGTGACCGGGCCGGTCACCGCTCCGGCCGGCCCGCGCACCGACCCGGCGGGAAGCACGATGCTGGCGAACTGCTCGGCGACTCGGACACCGCGCAAACCCCGTGTCGCCGCCTGGATCTGGCTCAAGCTCAGTGCGGGAGCGTTGGCGATCACCGGCGCCGTCTTGCCGGAGCCCAGCGGGTTGATGACCCCGGCCTGCATGTCCAGCGTCACCGGGGCAACGGCACGCGCAGTCATCTGCGACGACGAGCTGTCGACGAAGAAGGACACGCCCGAGAACAGTCCCACCGCCAGCGCGATTCCGGCCACCGACGCCAGGGTGCGACGGGGATTGCGGACCAGGTCGCGGACGACGTAGCTACGCATTCGCTGGCCGCTGTTGCAGTGTGGCCGGTGCTGCGTCGCCGCTGAGGTGACCGTCGTGCAACGTGAGGATGCGGTCGAAGCGCACCGCCACCTCGACGTCGTGCGTGACCACGATGGTGGTCGCACCGATCTCCGCGGTGGCGTCGAGCAGGATGTCGACCACCGCGCGCGAGGTCACGGAGTCGAGCCCTCCGGTGGGCTCATCGGCAAGAACCAGGGCAGGCTGATGAATCAGGCAGCGAGCGATGCCGACTCGCTGCTTCTGACCACCCGACATCTGGTCGGGAAGCTTGTCCTGGTGACCAGCAAGCCCAAGTCGATCGAGCAGCTCCCTGGGCGCGATACGCGGGTCCCGCGCGGAGATGCCGCACATCAGGGCGACGTTTTCAGTGGCGGTCAGGAACGGCACAAGGTCGTATGCCTGGAAGATGAAGCCCACGTTCTCGCGGCGCCAGCGGGCTCGCTGCTCGTCTCCCAACGTGCCCAGGTCGGTGCCGAGGACGGTCAGAGTCCCCGCGTCCGCGGATTCAAGGCAGCCGATCAGGGAGAGCAGCGTGGACTTGCCACATCCGCTCGGGCCCATGATGGCGAGTCGCTGGCCCATGGGAACCTCGATGTCGACACCGTCGACCGCGCGCACGGCGCCGGCGCGTGTGCGATAACCGCGGCGTAGGCCGCACGCTTCAACCGCGACTGCGTTCATGCGCTGCCGATCACGCCGTCGGTGATGACCAGGCCGCGGTCGGCCGAGGCGGCGAGCGCGGGATTGTGAGTCACGACGAGGAGGGTCAGCCCATTCTCCTTGCGAAGGCGAAGAAGGACCTCCATGACCTGCGCAGACGTTTCGCTGTCGAGCTCGCCGGTAATCTCGTCGCCGAGAATCACGTCGGGCTGGTTGGCGAGGGCTATGGCGATGCCCGCGCGCTGGGCCTCGCCGCCAGAGAGTTGGTGGGGGCGGTGGCGGCGACGGCTGTCGAGGCCGAGCACGTCGAGGAGTTCGCGCGCCCTGCCTGCCGGCCGGCGTCGACCTGCGGGCGCTTCGAGCGCGAGCTCGACGTTCTCCTCAGCGGTGAGGAAGGGAATGAGGTTGTCGCGCTGGAAGACGAGTCCGATCTTCTCCGCGCGCACCGCCGCACGCTCCGGTTCGTCGAGGCGGCTGAGGTCGCGACCGCCGATCATGACCCGCCCGGCGGTCGGCAGGGTCAGGCCGGCCATGATCGACAGCAGGGTGGACTTGCCGCTTCCCGACGGCCCGATGAGGGTGACGAACTCGCCTGGGCGAAGGCTGAGCGAGGCTCCACGGAGGGCGACCGTCTCGGTGTCGCCTTCCCGGTACACCTTGTAGATGTCGACAACCTCGGCGACGGGCACCTCAGCCGTGACTGGAGCGGACGCCGCCCCGCCGGCGGCTGCGATCACTGCCACTGGAAGGTCGTGACCACGTCGTCCGCTCCCTGGGGGTCGTACTGCGACGCGACGATCGAGTACGTCACCACCGCGAGAGTGGAACTGTCCTTGGGTATGTAGTAGCGCGCATTCACCAGCGCCTCCGCGTTGCCGGTCACCGCGTTGGTCCCGCTGGTGGAGTACACGAGTTTGACGACCGGGCGGCCGGCCAGAGCGACGGTCGACAGCGGTTTGACGACGCTGTACTGCGTGGTGGCGGCAAGCAGGCGGGCGGCGTCGGTCTGGGCGAAGGCTGAGGGGTTGGCGGCGTCGACGCCGCTGATGATGCGGATGGTGAGCTGCTCGACACCGCGCGACGCTGTCGCAGTGCCGTCGGCGGCCTCGGTCATCGTGCCCGGTGCGTCGACGCGATAGTGGAAGCGGCTGCTGACGAAGCGCACGCCCGCGGACTCGCCGGTGGTCACATCACCCGCGGCGGTGGGCTCGCCGGATGCCGCAGGGACACCCCCCGCACTGGACGGCTGGGCTGGCGAGTCGGAACCGCACGCCGCGACGGCGAGGCCGGCGGCGAGGAGGGCAGCGACAAAGGGCAGGCGACGGGGCCACAGCCAGTGTCGAAGAGGGTGTGTCTGGTTCATGCCGCCACCTTGGAGCGGGGAGATGAACGACACCTGAACCAGCCGGCGCTAGCGATGGGTTGAGGGAAGAGTCACGATGAAGAGTGCGCCCTGCGACCCCTCGCCGAGAGAGATGGAACCCCCGTGGGCGTGGGCGATGGCCGCACACAGAGCCAACCCCAGCCCGGCTCCGCCGCTGTCGCGGGCTCGCGCGGGATCGCCGCGGGAGAAGCGCTCGAAGATGGTGTCGCGCAGCGCGGCGTCGATCCCCGGCCCGGTGTCCGCCACCTCGATGCGCCACACGTCATCGTCGCGAGCCGCGCTGACCGAGATGGCGCCGCCCGCGGGTGTGTACTTGACCGCGTTGTCGAGCAGGTTGTCGATCAATCGGCGGAGGAGCTCGCCGTCGGCATCGAGCCGGCCGACGTCCGGCAACGCGGTGGTCACGCGCAGGCCGCGCTGGCTGATCAGCGGCCGCCACCGGTCGACCGCCTCCTCGAGGAAGTCCGGGAGATCGATTGACTCGATGCGCGGAACGAGCGCGCGAGCATCGGCGCGTGCCAGAACCAGCAGCTGATCGGCCAGCCGGCTGAGCCGCTCGATCTCCGTCCTGATCCCATCGATGGTCGCGCGGGTCTCATCCGCCGAGCGCGGTTGGCGCAGGCTCACCTCGACATCGGCGAGCATCACTGCCAGCGGTGCGCGGAGCTCGTGAGCGGCGTCGGCCGTGAAGCGCTGCAGGACGGCGAACGACGATTCGAGCCGGTCGAGCATGGCGTTGAATGTCGCGGCCAGCTCGCCGAGCTCGTCAGGCGGGAGGTCGAGCTCGATGCGTCGGTGCAGGTCGCGCTCGCTGATGTCGCGGGCGGTGGCGGCGATGATGCGCACCGGACGCAGAGCCCGCCCCGACACCACGAACCCGAGGATCGATGCCACCGCGGTCAGCAGGCCCACCACGCCGATGAGCAGAAGCGCGGTGCGGTGCAAGGTGTTGTCCTCCTCAGTGGTCGGCCTGCTGACCACCAACACCACGTTCTGTCCGTTGCCGCTCGCGATGCGCTGAGCATGGACGCGCTGCGAGACTCCACCGACGGCGATGGAGGTGACGATGGGTTGATGCGTGGTCAGCGCGGAGTGAACCGTCGCCGCCACGGCCGACACCGGAAGTGCGTGACCAGAACGGTCGAGAACGGTGCCCCGCGCGTCGACCAGGAGCGCGTCGACGGCGATGCCCGTGACGGTCTGGCTGGGCAGGGCGTCGCCGCCCTGGAAGGCGACCTGGCCGTTGTTGGCGTCGATGCCCGCGGACAGAGCCTGGGCTTGCGCAGTCAGGCTGTCGTCAATGGCGCCGGTCTCGAGCCGTGCGAAGGACGCGTAGAACGCGCCCGCCGCCAGGGATGCGACGACGGCGAACACCACCGCGTACGTGAGCGTGAGCCGGGCGCGGGTCCCGCGCAGGAAGGTTCTCAGGGCGTTGGACGGTTGAGGCGGTAGCCGCCGGTGCCGCGCATCGTCTGGATGAGCTGCCCACCACCGCGTGCCGACAGCTTGCGCCTCAGCCGGGCGATGTACACCTCGACGAGGTTCGACTCGCTTGCGAAGTCGTAGTTCCAGACGTGGTCCTCGATCTGGGTGCGGGTCAGGACGCGGTCGGGGTGGTGCAGGAAGTACTCGAGGATGGCGAACTCCTTGGCAGTGAGCTCGACCTCTCGCCCGCTCACCGTGACTCGGTGCGAATGGGTGTCGAGTCGCACTTGTCCGGCTTCGAGCACGGCGGTGCGGTCGTCGAGATGGCGTCGCGTAAGGGCGCGGATGCGAGCGAGCAACTCGGCGAAGGCGAAGGGTTTGACCAGGTAGTCGTCCGCGCCCGCGTCCAACCCCTGGACGCGATCCTCGACTGAGTCGCGGCCGGTGAGCATGATGATCGGCACGCGGACGCGCTCATTGCGGAGCTCGCGACAGACAGCGAAGCCGTCCATTCCCGGCAGCATGCCGTCGAGGACGACCACGTCAAAGGCAGTCGCCCGGGCCGCGGCGAGACCGTCACG
>CATPCA010000183.1 GCA_955652545.1 Candidatus Dormiibacterota bacterium | reverse complement strand
GAGTTCGAGGGGACCGTGCAGCTGCTCCGCGACATCCAGTACGACGTTGTGCACATCCAGGCGTACTCGGTGCGACCGGGGACTGCAGCGGCGAGACGTCCCGACGATGTTCCGTTGCCAGAGAAGAAGCGGCGGCTCAACCAGCTGCTCGACATCCAGCGCGGCATCGCGCTGGAACGCAACCGCGCCCTGCTCGACCGTCGCGTCGAGGTGCTCGTCGAAGGCCTCGCGGCGGACGGACGCGCCTACGGCCGCACCCGTCAGGGCAAGGTGGCGTGGCTTCCCGCCGGCAGCGCCGCCGCCGGCGAGCTGCTCTGTGGCAGGGTGGCCGCCGTCACCCACTGGCAGCTCGAGCTCGACACGATCACCGCGGCGGCGTGAGCCGGCGCGGGAGGGGCCCCGCGCCCCACGAGAGCGCAGGCGGCGACGAGCCCCGGCCGATGATCGACCTCGATGAGGCGGGCGGCACGCCGATCCTCCAGCAGTACCGCGCGGTCAAAGCCGAGTACCCCGACGCCATCGTGATGGCGCGGCTCGGCGACTTCTACGAGATGTTCGGCGCCGACGCGCAGGAGGCGGCACCGATCCTCGGCGTGGCGCTCACCGGTCGTGGGTTCGGTGCGGCCGGCCGCCTGCCGATGTGCGGCGTTCCGCACCACGCCTCGGCGACGTACCTCCGCAGACTTCTTGACGCGGGCCGGCGGGTCGCCCTCTGGGACCAGGTGGGAGAGGTCGTCGCCGGCAAGCTGGTGCGGCGCGAGGTGACCCGCGTGCTCAGCCCCGGCACGGCGACAGAGAGCGAGTACCTGGACGAGTCGCGAGTGGCTCGCTGTGTCGCCCTGCACAGCAATGGCGGCCGCATGGGGATCGCCGCGCTCGACACCGCCGGGGGGGAGCTGCTCCTCATCGAGATCGCCGGGAGCTGGGACGCCGCCGCGTTGCGCGAGGAGTGCGAACGGCTTGACGTGGCCGAGGTACTGGTCGCCGACGACGGAACCGAGCTGCCGCCCGGCCTGTTGCCCGGCACGGTGCGGACGCTCCTCCCGCCCGCTTTCTTCGACGCCTCTCGCGCTCGCGACCGCCTGCTCGGGGTCACCGGCGCACGTGCGCTGGACGGGCTCGGGGTCGACGGGGTCGACCGCGCCGTCTGCGCCGCCGGGGCGGTGCTGGCGTACTGCGAGCGTGCGCGGCTGACAATGAGCGCCGGTTTCGTGCATGTGAGGAGGCGCGGCGAGACCGGCAGCATGCGACTTGACTCGCAGACGCGGCGCAACCTGGAACTGCTGACGCCGCTGGGCGGCTCCGGGGCCTCGCTGGCAACACTCCTCGACCGCACCCGCACACCGATGGGCGCGCGCCTGCTCCGCACCCGCCTGCTCGAACCGCTGACGGAGCCGCTGCTCATCCTCGCGCGACACGACGCCGTCGATGCGCTTCTCGACGCACCGCGGATGCGCGACACCCTCGGCGAGGCGCTGACCGCAGTCCGCGACCTCGAACGGCTGGTGGCCCGCTGCGTGCAGCGCACCGCCAGTCCGCGCGACCTCGGCGCCATCCGCCAGGCGTGTTCCGCGCTCCCCGCCGTGCAGGACATCCTGTCGCGCGTGACCGCGGGCGAGCTGGTGGCGGCGGCCGCACGTTGCGTGGCCCCTGACAGGCTCTCGGCTCACCTGCGCGAGTTGCTCGTCGACGATCCCCCGGCGACAGCCAGGGACAGCGGCTGCATCCGGCCCGGCGCCGATGCTGAGCTCGACGACCTCGTCGCCGCGGGCGCGGACGCGCGTGCGTGGATCACTGCGCTCGAGGGCGTGGAGCGGCAGCGCAGCGGCATCGGCTCGCTCAAGGTCGGCTACAACCGCGTGTTCGGCTACTACATCGAGGTTCCCAACGCCCATCGCGACGCGATACCACCCGAGTACGTGCGCAAGCAGACGCTCGTCGGGGCTGAGCGGTACATCACCGCCGACCTCAAGGAGCGCGAGAGCACAGTCCTGGGCGGCCGCGAGCGCGCGCTGGCGCGCGAGCACCAGTTGCTGGAGGAGCTCACCGCCGAGGTCGCCGGTCACGCCGCGACGCTGCTCGACGCGGCCCAGGCGGTGGCGCGCATCGACGTGCATCGCTCGCTGGCATGTGTCGCCGCCGACGAACGATGGGTGCGTCCACTGGTCGACTCTTCCAGTGTGCTCGACGTCGACCAGGGTCGCCATCCCCTGGTCGAGCGCGCGCTTGGCGCCGGACGGTTCGTGCCCAACGACTGCCGCTTCGACGCCGCGGAGCGGATCGTCGTGCTCACCGGCCCCAACATGGCGGGCAAATCGACCTACCTGCGCCAGGTGGCGCTGATCACGCTCCTGGCCCAGGTGGGCAGCTTCGTCCCCGCGACCCGCGCCCGGATCGGCGTGTGCGACCGAATCTTCACACGCATCGGCGCCCAGGACGATCTCAGCGGCGGGCTCTCGACGTTCATGGTGGAGATGGCCGAGGCCGCCGCCATCCTGCGCCAGGCCACCTCGCGCAGCCTGGTCATCCTCGACGAGCTCGGCCGCGGCACGTCGACGTACGACGGCATGTCCGTTGCCCAGGCTGTGGTGGAGCACCTGCACGAGGCACCGCACCTCAACTGCCGCACCCTGTTCGCGACGCACTACCACGAGATGACCGGGCTCGCCCAGCGGCTGCCGCGGGTCCGCAACGCCCGCGTCGACGTGCTCGAGGAGGGTGACGGCATCACCTTCCTGCACCGCATCGTCCCCGGTGGGGCCGACCGTTCCTACGGAATCCATGTCGCCAGGCTGGCGGGCATGCCGGCCGGGGTGCT
>CATPCA010000182.1 GCA_955652545.1 Candidatus Dormiibacterota bacterium | reverse complement strand
GTGGGCCTCCGCCCGTCCCCGCGACCACCTGCCCATTAACTACTCCTCCACGCGGGAGAACGCCAGGCAAGCGTTGTGACCGCCGAACCCGAACGAGGTACTGATCGCCAGGTCGATGCGGTGATTGCGACCAACGTTGGGCACGTAGTCGAGGTCGCACTCGGGGTCGGGCTCCTCGAGGTTGATGGTGGGTGGCACGTACTGGTCGCGAATGGCCAGAACTGTGATGATCCCCTCGAGCGCGCCGGCGGCGCCGAGCAGGTGGCCGTGCATCGACTTGGTCGACGACATCGGGATGGTCGCCGCCACCTCGCCGAGCGCGGCCTTGACGGCCTTGGTCTCCGCCGCGTCGTTGAGCTGGGTGCCGGTGCCGTGGGCGTTGATGTAGTTGACGTCCTCCGGCCGGGCGTGGGCGCGGTCGAGCGCGCGCAGGATGCTGCGCCGCGCGCCGTCGCCGTTCGGCTCGGGCGCGGTGATGTGGGACGCGTCGGCGGTGGCGCCATAGCCACTGAGCTCGGCGTAGATGTGTGCGCCGCGCCGCCGGGCAGCCTCGAGCTCTTCGAGGATGACGATCGCCGCCCCCTCACCCATCACGAAACCGGCGCGGTCACGGTCGAAGGGGCGCGAGGCCCGTTCGGGCTCGTCGTTGCGCGTGGACAGCGCCTGCATGGCGTTGAAGGAGCCCACCCCGAGGGCGCACACCGAGGCCTCGGTGCCGCCGGCGATCACCGCGGTGGCGTCGCCCCGCCGGATCCACTCTGCGGCCTCGCCGATGGCGTGTGCAGCTGACGCGCACGCGCTGACCACCGCAAAGTTCGGCCCCTTGGCGCCGTGCTCGATGGCGATCATACCCGCCGGCATGTCGGCGATCATCGACGGCACCGTGAACGGCGAGACGCGGCGCACCCCCTGTTGGTGGAGTTTGAGCGTCGACCGCTCGAGCACCTCGAGGCCACCGACACCGGAGGCCACGAGCACACCGGTTTCCTCGCTGATGGCGGCGATGTCGAGGCCCGAGTCGGCAACCGCCTGCCGCGCCGCCACCAGGGCGAGCTGAATGCAGCGGCTCGTGCGCCGCACCTCTTTGACACCGAGGTGGCCCACAGCGTCGAAGTCCGTCACCTCGGCGGCGATGCGCGTCGGCAGCGCCGACGCGTCGAACTGGGTGATCGGCCCCACTCCACTGGTACCGGCGCGGCACGCCGCCCATGTCGACTCGACGTCGTGACCGAGCGGGCTCACCGCACCGAGCCCGGTGATCACGATCCGCGGGCGTCCATCGCCTCCGCCGTTGCCGTTGCTGGCCATCAGTCCTTTCCTTCTCTCGCCACCGAATCGACCAGGGGTGCGCCCTGCGAGTGATAGCCGCCGTCGACATGGATCACCTCGCCGCTGATCCCGCGGGCCATGTCGCTGAGCAGGAAGACGGCAGCGTCGGCGACCGGGCCGGCGTCGGCTGCATCCCATCCTAGCGGGGCCTGTCCGGACCACGCGTCCTTGAGCGTGCTGAAGCCCGGGATCGACTTCGCCGCCATCGTCTCCAGCGGACCTGCCGAGAGCGTATTGACTCGCACGTGGCCGCGCCCGAGGTCGCGCGCGAGGTAGCGGCCGACAGCCTCGAGCGCGGCCTTGGCGGGGCCCATCCAGTCGTACAGCGGCCACGCGAGGGTGGCGTCGAAGGTGAGCGAGACGACAGCACCGCCGGTTGGAGGCATCAATGGCACAAACTCGGCGGCCAGGGTCTTCAACGAGAAGGCGCTCACGTGCATGGCGGTGGCGACGGACTCCCAGGGCGCTTCCAGGAAGTGGCCGCCGAGGCAGTCCTCCGGGGCGAAGCCGATGGCGTGGACGACGCCGTCGAGTCCTCCCCAGCGTTCGCGCACTGCCGCGGCGGCGGCGTGGACCTGGGCGACGTCGGTGACGTCCATCTCGAGCACGATGGGCGACGGGGTCATGCGCTTGGCACTGCGCTCGGTGAGGCTCATGGCCCGGCCGAACGACGTGAGCACCACCTCGGCGCCATGGTCCTGGCATGCCTGCCCGATGGAGTAGGCGATGCTCTTCGGAGTCAGGACGCCGGTGACCAGGATGCGCCGGCCGGCGAGGATGCCCCGGGCGGCGGGCACAACGGCGCTGTCGGCACTGCTCACCATGCTGTCAGCAGAGTCCGGTGCGCCATCGCGGGTTACGCAGCGGACCGGGTGATCGCCAGCATCCGTTCGTGCCAGGCGGGCGCGCCGGCGAGGATGTCGCCGCTGACGAACACCGCGGCCGGGTCGCCGCTCCAGTCGGTGACCACCCCGCCGGCCTCACGGATGAGCAGGCTGCCCGCCGCGATGTCCCAGAGCGCCAGGTTGAGCTCGAAGAACCCGTCCCACACGCCCGACGCGGAGTACGCGAGGTCGAGGCTGGCGGCACCAGCGCGCCGCACGTCCTCGAAGGTCTCCAACGCCGCCGCGAAGACGGCCATGTATCGAACCCGGAGGTCGGGTCGCCGGAACGGGAACCCGGTGGCGACGACGCCGTCACCAGGCCGGGCGCTGACGTCGAGCCGCCGTCCAGCCGCGTCGAAGGCTCCGTGCCCTGCCACCGCCGACCAGGTCCCGCCGGTGATCGGCGCGATGACGACCCCCACCGTCGGCTGGCCCTCCTCGACGAGGGCGATGGACACGCCCACCTCGGGGTATCCGCGCAGGAAGTTGGTGGTCCCGTCGAGCGGGTCGATCACCCACATGCGTGCCGTCACCTCGCCGCCGCGCTCTTCGGCCAGCACGTCGATCGACGGCTCGGCCTCGCGGAGCAGGCTCACGGCGGCCGCCTCGGCGGCCTTGTCGACCGCAGTCACGTAGTCACCGGCCCCCTTGAGCTGGGTGTGCAACGGCGCCGCGTCCCGGCGCGCCGCACGAATCACGTCGCCCGCCGCCTGCGCGGCCGCCATCGCCAGATTGCACAGATCACGGCTGGAGCGCATGCACCGAGCTTACGAGGGATGGCTGGCCCACGAGCGGTCAGGGCCATTGCCGTGAAGTTACACCGGGCGGTCGCTCACCCAACCTCGGCCGTCGAAGGTCCAGAGCACGTCGAGGATGTTCGACGTGCTGTCCAGGCTTCTCTGTCGCCTACCCGGTGGCCTGCGCGATGTGCACGATCCGCGACCCGATCGGGGGCAGCGCGAGCAACTCTTCGTCGACGCCTCCCGCGTCGAGCATGCGGTCGATGGCGTCGGCGATGACCGGGTGCGACAGGTGAAAGCCCTGGCCCATCTGGCAGCCGAGCTCGCGCAATGTGACCAGCTGCTCGCTGTTCTCGATGCCCTCGGCGATCATGGTCAAGCGGAGTGCATTGCCGATGCCGACAATCGCGCGAGCGAAGTCGCCACGGTCACCACCCTCGAGATCATCGACAAAGGGTTTGGCGATCTTGAGGATGTCGACGGGCAGGCGGCGCAGGTAGCTGAGCGACGAGTAGCCGGTGCCGAAGTCGTCGATGGCGATCCGGATGCCGGCGAACTTGAGCGCCTCCAGCTTGGCGATGCTCGCGGCGGCGTCCTCGAGCACCATGCTCTCGGTCAGCTCGAGCACCAGGGAGGACGGCGGCAAGCAGCTGCGAGCCACGATGGCGAGCACGTCGTCGACGAACTCCGGCTGGGCCAGCTGACGCGCCGAGATGTTCACGCTGACCCAGATCTTCTGGTGGAGGGGATGGCGCACCTGCCACCGCACCGTCTCGGCGCAGGCGGTGCGGAGCACGGCGGCACCGAGCTCGAGGATGACACCGGTCTCCTCAGCGACGCGGATGAAGTCGTCCGGCGGCACCATGCCACGGGTGGGATGGCGCCAACGAACCAGCGCCTCGGTGGCCACCAGCCGGCCGCTGGAGAGGTCGAAGATCGGCTGGAAGTGCACGCCGAACTCGTCGCCACCGATGGCGCGCTCGAGGTCGGCCCGCATCGTGTGGCGGGCGACGATCTCCGCCTCCATCCCCGGAGCAAAGAGGATCTGGCGGTGCTTGCCCGCGCTCTTGGCTGCGTACATGGCGACGTCGGCGTGGCTCATCAGGCCGCCGGCCGTGTCGTTGTCGTTGTTGGAGATGGCGATGCCGATCGAACAGCGCACCACCACCGACTGACCGGCGATGGCGAAGGGCGCGGCCAGGGCGAGAAACACACGCTGGGCCACGGCCTCGGCTTCCTCTGCGCGGTCGATGTCCTCGATGAGCACGGCGAACTCGTCACCGCCGAGACGGGCCGCGGTATCGGGGCGACGCAAGGAGGTGCGCAGCCGGTCGGCGACGCCGACGAGCAGCTCATCGCCTGCCGAGTGGCCGAGCGTGTCGTTGATGTTCTTGAAGTCGTCGAGGTCGATGAACAGCACGGCCACAGGCTGGTTGGTACGCGCCCGGCGCAGCAGCGCGTGCTCGATGCGATCGCTGAAGAGCGCGCGGTTGGCGAGGTCGGTGAGCGAATCGTGGAAAGCCTGGTGGGACAGCTGTTGCTGCAGCTCAGTGAGCCGCGCGATCGAGTGTTCGAGGCGGCCGTTCTCCAGCGTCGAGCTGGTCTGGATGGCCAGCGTCTGGAACAGCTGGAGATCCCGCTGGTCGAAGCTGCGCGCGCTGAGGTGACTCCCCACCATGAGGCTGCCGACCAACCGGGTCCGGCCACGCAGCAGCGCCACCATGGCGTGGTCGACGTGGCGGCGGTCGAGAACATCGCGCGAGAGTGGCGACGCGCTGCTGCGGTCGATGATGACACCGTCGGAGTCGGCCTCGAGAATGTCATCCAGCTCGGTCGGGTCGATCGGCACCATCACCTCGGTGCCCGAGGGATCGCCCGCGCGCACGGTGGTGCGATACGCCTGCTCCCCCGGTGAGGTCGGGTAGATGGTGAGCTGGGCGATCTGGCCGTCGAACATCTCTCGGGCGCGGCCGATCAGGGCGACGATCGCCGACTCGAGCTCGGGGGAGTGGTGCAGCGCCATGTCGGCGCCGCGCAGGAATTCGGCGACGCGACGCTCGCGGCGCTCCATGAGCAGGATACGGTAGCCGCCGAGAAGCACGACGCCGAGCATGCCCAGCACCAGCAGGCCTTTGGGATTCGACCAGATCAGGTCGACCGCCACCATGCCATAGCTGGCTGACGCGCCGATGCCGACGACGGCAAGCACGACGTTCTCCACAGCCAGGCGCCGGGTCACGCGGCCGTCGTGGAGGGACACACCGAAGGAGGTGGTGAGGCTGGTCAGGATGAGAACCCCCGCCGCCGCGTACACAGAGATGTACGCGTTCCAGTCAAGCTCGACGCCGGCTGGTGCCTGGTGCCCCACGGTGGCACGGAAGGTCACCGCGGCCAGCGCAGCGAACAGCGAGAACTCGGCGATGCCGAAAGCGGTGGCCGCTTGGCGCAACTCACCCCGGCTGGCCGCGGCGAGCAGGGCGCCCCCCAGGTAGCCGACGATGATGGCCCACCCCGGGGAGAAGAAGAGGCCGAGTACCAGGGGAGCCGCCGACAGGCCGACCAGTGGAGTGTTGCGCCGCACCGCCATGGACACCGGCCAGCGCTCGGTGACGAAAAAGAGAACCACGAGCCCCCAGAGGGGAAGAGAGTGCTGCAGCGAGAAGACCGGCAGGGGAAAGAGGGTCATCACCCACAGGGGGATCGCCGGCACGACCAGAATCGCCGCGAACAGACGCAGTCGCAGGGCGGGGCCAACCCATGGCCGGGCCCGGTTGGCGGCGCGCTTGACCGGCAGCGGCGCAGCGGGGTTCGCGAGACTCACAGAACTCCTTGTGGTGTGCGCGCATTGTCTCGGTGGCAGAGGCCAAACCGGTCACAGCACCGGTGACAGCGCGGTTACTGTTCATCGAGGAATCGCAGATGCCGAGAGCCGATGGGGCGCCGATGACCGCCGAGATCCTGGTCGGCACCTGCAACTGGGCCGACCACAAAGACTTCTATCCGCCTGAGCTCGAGCGCGGCCGGCGCCAGCGTGACAAGCTCAGCTACTACGCGCGCTATTTCCCGATCGTCGAGATCGACACCAGCTTCTACGGGATCCCCAAACCGGAGGTCGTCGACGGCTGGCTCGACCGCACCCCGGCCGGCTTCCGCTTCAACATCAAGGCTTTTCGGAGCCTGACCCGGCACGAGCGCGAGGGAGGCCAGCCGCGCCCACCCACCGCGGAGGAGGTCCGCGACTTCATGGCCGCGTTGGTCCCGCTGCGCGAGAGCGGACGTCTGGCTGCGGTCCACTACCAGTTTCCGCCGTGGTTCACCAACCGTCCCGGAGCGCGTGAGGTGCTGCTCGAGACGCGCGACCGCCACGCCGACGACATCGTCGCGATCGAGTTCCGCCACCGGAGTTGGTTCGACCACGGCGCCTGGCCGGCCACCGAAGACCTGCTTCGCGAGCTCGACTGCGTGTACGTCGGCGTCGACGCCCCCCAGTTGGGGTCGGGCACGGCGCCGCCGATCCTTGCGATCACATCGCCCCGGTTGTGCATCGCTCGGTTCCACGGCCGCAACCGCAAAACCTGGTACCGGCCCGACGGCCCCACCAGCAATTACCGCTTCAACTACCTGTACTCACCCGACGAACTCGACGAGTGGGTGCCGGCCATCCGCGCCGCCGCGCAGCGCGGCACCCCAGTCCACGTGCTGCTCAACAACAACCGGGGCAACTACGCCGTCGTCAACGCCTTCGACTTCGGAGCCCTTCTTGGCCAGCGCCTGCCCCGACCGCCGTCGCCCATCCTCGACACCATGGCGCAGAGGGACGGGGCGGTGCCGGACTGGGTGGCCTCGGCCCCGGACGCGCCGAGAGAACAGGTGCTTGCCCGGCCCGGCGCGGGCCAGGGAACCCTCGACCTCGACGGCTGACGGCCCGTACTTCCGTCGCGCGGCGATTTGCGCCACAATTGCGACTGACCGCTGGTGTCTCCGCAGCCGGTTTGCTGCTACGGCAGGCGAGCGATCTCGCCCACCGCCCCACCGGCTCCACCACTGTCTGGAGGGTTCTCGCAATGGCAATGGCGTCCCCCCGACGCAATGACAGTTCGCGCCGCCCTGCGCCCAGCGGAATCGTCCTGCGCAACGAGGCCAACACCCACGAGGTCGAGGTCACCAAGGCGCTCAACCAGTGGGCGGTAACCGTCACCGCGCTCGCCGACAACCGGATGATCTGCCAGGACTTCTTCGCCCGCCGCTGGGAGGCCGTGGCGCGCGCCGAGGACTTCGTCCGGCTGCTCAACCGCACGGAGCCGCCGCCCGGCTGGTGACCGCGCCGGCAGCCGCCCCGAACCTGCCGCGACGGCTCCGCCACCACTACCGCTACAGCTTCCCGGACCCTCGGCGTGAGCGGCTCTTCCTCTCCTCGATCGGTTTCGACCTCGGCGCCATATCGGCACGCGTCATCACGCACATGATCAAGCGCGGCGTCGGCCCCTTCCACAACCTCAGCCGCAACGGCCGCCACCTTCACCATCTCGTGTTCGGGATCGGCGGTCTGCTGGTCACCGGCTACCTGTGGCTGCTCATCGCCGACGACGCGGAGCAGCAGAAGGCCATCCACCGTCTCAACTCGGTCCTCTACGGGGTCGGCGCGGCGCTGACGCTCGACGAGCTGGCGCTGTGGCTCGACCTCGAGGACGTCTACTGGACAAAGCAGGGCAAGGTCAGCGTCCAGGCGCTGATGATCTTTGGGGGAATGCTCTCGATCGGGGTATGGGGCGGGAGCTTCCTCAGTGCCGCGGCCCGCGAGATCACACCAGGGCTGTCGGCCCCGGTCCACCCGATTCCCGCCAGCTGAGCGGTTCGCTCAGCCCGGCACCGGTGGGGGCACCGTCTCACGCGGGAAATCGACGGTCAGCTCCACCGGACCGCCGTCGCGCCAGACCGTGATGGTCATGGAGTCGCCTGGCTGGCGCGCGCTGACCGCCGTCCTGAACTGGTCGGCGCCGCCGGTGAGCGTGTACGGCCCTATCGCGGTGATGACATCGCCCGGACGGACCCCGGCGGTGGCCGCCGGCGACTGCTCGCGCACCGACCCCACCTCCACGCCGAAGACGGCCGGGAGGCTGTGCCCACGGGCGATGTCGACGGTGACGTCGCGTACCGCCGCCCCGAACGACACCCCCGGAGCGTCGTTTGGGGAGCGCGGCAGGTAGCGGGACAGCTGGACGGGGTCGAAGCCGACAATGAGGCGCTCACCGATGAGCAGAGCGGGCACCGCGACACGGCCGAGCCTGCCGAACAGGATCGCCGCCGCCGACGGGTCGGAGGTGACGTCCCGGGTGGTGTAGGTCAGGTTGCGCTGGTCGAGGTAGCGGAGCAGCGCTTCGCATTGCGGGTCACCCCGCCGGGTGAAGACGGTGAGCGCGTCGGCCATCGCCGCCGAGGGTACCGCGCCGCCCGTCTCAGCCCGAGGTGGCGGGAGGCTGCGGCGCCGCCACCGAAGGCGGCGTGCCCTCACCGCCGGAGGCCCCGTTCGCGCCGTCTCCGGC
>CATPCA010000181.1 GCA_955652545.1 Candidatus Dormiibacterota bacterium | reverse complement strand
CCGGAAGCCGGCGCCACGGCGCGCCGGAGACCGCATTTGAGAATGGCCAGCCAGTGGTCCTTGGGACCTCGGTGGTGTGAGGGCCGCATTGGTTGTCACGCACTACAGCACCCGCCGTGCGAGGGGACATCGGACAGAAGAAGCCTTAGCGTCCAGTCGCACCTGAGATGGCCGTACGTACTGGAACTGGTTCGCATCGACGACAGGCGTGTCCGTCAGGCAGAGATGAGGCTGGCCAGGTGCTCCTGTTCGTCAACGTCGAGTCGCAGCTCCAGCGCCTCTCGGACGGCAGTAAGGTGCTCGAGGCGGCGCGGTCCGACCACCGGAGCGGTGACGTTGTCACGTGACATCACCCACGCCAGCGCCAGGCCGGATGGGGAGACGCCGCGGCGATCGGCCTCTCCTGCGAACCGCTGTACGCCCTCCAGGGTCTGGTCGGTCATGTACTCCTGGTACGGCGCTGCACGCACGGCCAGGCGTGAGTCTGGCGGCACGCCGGCCCCCGGTTGGTACTTTCCCGAGAGAATCCCTCCGCACAGGGGACTATGTGGCGTGTAGCCGAGGCCACGTTCCGCGCAGAGCGGGATGACCGCCTGTTCATCGGATCGAGCCAGCAAGCTGTACTCGTTCTGAACCCACTCGTATCGCGGAAGCCCGAGGCGTTCGGAGGTGTCGAGAGCGAGGCGCAGCTGTTCGCCCGTGACATTGCAGGCCCCAATGCTCCGTACCAGCCCTTGCTCGACAAAGGTCGCCAGCGCCTCCAACGTCTCGGCGATCGGCGTGTCATCGTCCGGAGCGTGCGTCATGTACAGATCGATGCTGGACAGACCCAGGCGTTCCAAACTCACGGGCAACTGCCGCGACAGGTTGCCCCGCGAAAGGTCGATCCGGGGGATGCCGTCGTCGACGACGCCGCCCGCCTTCGTCGCTACCACAACACCCTCGCGCCCCTGGGCAAGCCAGCGACCAATGACCGTCTCGCTCTCGCCGCCTGCGTAGCTCACCGCGGTGTCCACGACTGTGATGCCGAGTTGGGCTGCAGCGTCGAGCATCGCAAAGGCTTCCGTCTGGCTCTGGCCGTACTTCCCCCAGGTGTCGCGTGCACTGCCGACACCGCCAATGGAGCCGCACCCTAGGATCACACGGGATACATGAACCCCAGTGCGGCCGAGTGGCACGCTCTCCATCGGCGCTACGCCGGCCACGGCGACGGTGCCGCCGAAACCCTGGGCGGAGCAGTCAGTGCGTCCACTAGGCTTTCACCGCGCTTTGGCTGGTCTCCAGCTCAGCTTTCAGAGCGGCAAGCGTGTATGCCATGTGGGGCCTCATGTCGCGGTGATGCGAGAGCACTATCCCGTAGAGCGCCTTGAACGGCTGCATCGGTGGTTTGGTCATCTCGTAGTAATGAGTGACCAGCGTTCCTGACGGGTGTGGGAGGAGCCTATATCCCCACGTGGTCGAGTCTCGTCGGGTGATGTCGATGGTCTCGGGGCGCGTGCGAAAGGCGAAGGCATTCCCCGGCTCAGCGACGGTGACCTCGCACACACGACTCCAGCGAGCCACGACATTGGCCCGGTTTCGGCCCCGGAATCGCGCCCCTACAGCTCCCGGCGTTGAACCGGGGAGCCAGTCGCAGCGACGACACTCCATGCTTCTGCCCGCGACGGCCGTGACGTCCGCAATCGCGTCGTAGACCTGTTCAGGGCTTGCGTGGATCAATAGGTCCACGGAGCCACCAGGCAGCCAGGTTCTTGTCACTAGCGTTCCCTGAGTTCTCGCTGGCGAAGCACAGGCCAGTGGGACTGTGACACTTCCTTGCAGCTGCCACCGCGCTCGCCCCGCGCTCGCCAACGCCTCCCGAAGCCTAGAATGCCCTGTCATGTGCGCAGCTATGCAGATTTCGCCGTCAGACGGCCAGGTGGATCAGGCTGTGCAGACGCTGGCGATGCTCGCCGAGCCGACCAGGATTCGGCTTCTCTGGGCCATGTTGGATGGAGAGCGCGCCGTCCATGAGCTTGCCTCGGTCGTCGGAAGCAGTCCCACATCGGTCTCGCAACACCTGGCCAAGCTCCATCTCACCGGGCTTGTGCATCGTCGCCGACAAGGTCGGCGCGTCCTGTACGCGGCCGAAGACGCACACGTCCGGAGGCTTCTGCAAGAAGCGCTGTATCACGCCGACCACGCGCTCCAAGAGCACCCGGACCACGAATGAGCGCAGAGACATCTGTTGCGCCGGTGCGGCATGACGAGGCGGCGCACCGGCGCGATGCCAACCGTGCCGTCGGCGTCTCTGCACTGGGGCTCGCCCTGACAGGTGGGATCGAACTTGCGCTGGCGATCGTCACCGGATCCGTTGCGCTGCTCGGCGACGCACTGCACAACCTCTCCGACGTGTCGACGTCAGCGGTGGTGTTCCTGGGGTTTCGCATCTCCAAGCGCAAACCGACGAGCGGGTACCCGTACGGATACGAGCGCGCCGAGGATCTCGCCGGCCTGGGGGTTGCGCTGGTCATCTGGGGCAGCGCGGTGTTCGCCGGCGTGGAGAGCTACTTCAAACTGGTTGGCAACGGTCAGACGACCCACGTCGGCATCGGCATGGGCGGGGCGGTTCTCGGCATTGTGGGCAACCAACTGGTGGCGCGCTACAAACTTGTCGTCGGCCGTCGCATCCAGTCGGCGACGCTAGTCGCGGACGCGCGCCACTCCTGGCTCGACGCGCTCTCGTCCCTCGGCGCACTGCTTGGCCTGGGGCTCGTCGCACTCGGGTTCCGCTGGGGGGACCCCGTCGCGGGCTTTGCCGTGACCCTCTTCATTCTCCACGTCGGCTACGAGGTGACGGGCGAGATCCTCCATCACCTCATGGACGGTGTCGATGCTAGCGAACTCGAAGCTGCGCGCCTGGCAGCGTCCAATGTCGCTGGCCCGGATGTCGTCGTCCGCGGCCGCTGGATGGGCCGGTCATTGCGGCTCGAGGTCGACCTCCCAGTCTCCGCCGACGCGCGACTCGGGGATGTCGAGGCGATCGGACACCACGTTGAGGCCGCGATCTTCGACGCGCTGCCGGCGGCGCGACAAGTCATCTGCCGCCCCTGTCTTTCTTCTGGCTAAGCGCCCGGACAGCCGGCTCAAGTCCGCGTTTCGCGAGAGCACAGATGCCGCCTCAGCCGTGGATCACGCCAAGGAGGTGCAGCAGCACCAGAACCACGATGACGACGGCAATTAGGACGCCAAGCACCAGGCTGCGTCTGCGCCCATTCGGTGGCTCATCGGACTGTTCAGGATGCGATTGCATCACGGCTCCTTCGAGTTCTCGCGTCGAGTGGTCGGGAGGACATCTCTACCGCCGATCACGTCTGCAGGTTTGCTCTGAGTTCAGCCGACGTCGCGTCGAGCGGTGACGATCAATCCGGCCGCAGCCGCCACCGCGGCGTAGCCGACGACGAGCAGCGCGCCGAGCGCGGGGGCGAGCAGGTACGTCGACGTCTGTTGCAGAATCGCGCCGGCGATCGCACCGGCACCGGCACCGGGCGCGAACTTGCCAGCGGACGGAAGGCTCCCGATCAGGGTCATCTCAACGAACAGCTGCCACACGACCAGCCCGACGACAGCGCCGACCTGATTGCGGACGATCGCGCCAACGCCAACCCCGATCGCGGCCCAGAGCGCGGCTGCAACCGCGCCGCCGGCGAGCAGCTGCGCGAAGTCGGCACCGGCCGGTGCGATGTGGATGCCGCGACCGGCGAGCGCTGCGCTGCCCACCCCCACCGCGAGCGCTTCGGCGAGGACACCGAACGCAGCGCCTGCAATCGCGCTGGCCGCCACCTTCGCGGCGATGACGCGCGCGCGTTTGGGGCTGGCCAGGAAGGTGGGGCGGATCAAGCCGTGGCGGATCTCGCCGGTGACCGACATCGCGCCCAGCAGCGAGGCGAACATCATGCCGAAGGTGGTTCCCAGGCCGAACACCTTCAGCTGGCCCTCGCGGTCGCTGAGGTCGTGAACCGGCAGGGTGATCATGTGCAGAACCACGACGACCGCGATGAGGCCGACCATCGAGAGCAGCAGTACCGCATTCGTGCGCGT
>CATPCA010000180.1 GCA_955652545.1 Candidatus Dormiibacterota bacterium | reverse complement strand
CGGCCCCAGCGCCGCCGAGGTGGCCGACGACCCCGAAGAAAAGGAGGCCTACTTGGAGGTCGAGCGAGCCTGGAAGGCGCTGGCTGAGGACGTGCGGGGGCGGATCCACCTCACCTGCCTGCCGATGACCGACAGCGAGGAGAATGCCGTCATGGTCAACGCGCTACAGCGGCGCGCCAACGTGGTCGTGCAGAAGAGCCTCGCCGAGGGCTTCGGCCTGACCGTTGCCGAGGCGATGTGGAAGTCACGACCGGTGGTGGCCAGCCGGATCGGCGGCATCCAGGACCAGATCGAGGACGGCACCAGTGGGATATTGCTTGACGATCCGCATGACCACGATGCCTTTGCCGCAGCGGTCTGCAGCCTCCTCCTCGACAGCGAACGGGCCGATCGCATGGGCAGGGAGGCGCACGCTCGTGTCCAGAGAGAGTTCCTCGGTTCGCGCCACCTCGCCCAGTACGTGGAGATCTGCGCCGAGCTGGTGTGAGCCGGCGCCGTCAGCTCTGGGAGAGCGGGTTCTCGCCGCCGAGGTCGGGCAGGTTGAGCTCATTGACCCAATCGCGTATCTTGGCGAGCCGCTCGGTCGTCTCCTCGTCCGTTTCGCCGGCCTCGCCCTCCTGCTCGGCCTCGGGTAGGACGCCGGCGCGATCGAGCACCTCGTCGGCCACGAAGATCCCAGCCCCCACGCGCACCGCCACGGCGATGGCATCCGAGGGACGTGAGTCGATCTCCATGCGCCGGCCGTCCACGTGGGCGAGGATGCGCGCGTAGAACACCTCATTGGCGAGCGAGGTGACCACGATGCGGTCGACGTTGACATCCACGGCACCGAGGATGTTTGCCAGGAGGTCGTGGGTGATCGGCCGCTCCGGCGTCATCCCTGTGATCTTGAGAGCGATCGCGTTGGCCTCGTTGATGCCGATCCAGATGGGCAGGTAGCGCTCCGCGGTCTTCTCCTTGAGGATGACCACGTGCTGCCCCGTCGGCATGTGGACGCGGATGCTGTCGACAGTCATCTCGACGAGCTCAGACATGCCTCGATGATAGCGCCGGGTTGGCGTCTGCCCCCACGCGGCGTCAACCTCACTCGGCGACGGCCGCGCCCTGTCCCGGGATCTCCTCGACCAGCAGCCTGAGCCGGTAGTCGGTGCTGCCGACGCGCGCACGGATGCGGCCGAGGAGATGGGCGGCAAGGCACTCACAGGTGGTGTTGATCACGGGCAGCAGCACCACGTCACCACTGGGGATGAGGAACCGGCGCGACCCCTCGGTCAGGCGGATGCCCTGGGCGGTCTCCTCGATGCCGATCTGCGGAGAGTGCATCGGCACGAGCATGCGCTCGTCGAGTTCGGCGCACAGAGCGCGCAGCTCGACCTTCAACGCCGAGAAATCCACCACGGTGCCCTCGTCGCCGATGCTGCCGTGAACGGTCAGCCGGACCAGGTAGTTGTGTCCATGAAGGCGTTCGCTCCGGCCCTGGTGGATCGAGAAATGGGCCGCGCTGAAGCCGATGTCGGCACGGGCGAGCTCGAGGCTGGCCTCCGTCATGGGTGCGTACCATAGCCTGAGATGGAACGCGACACACTGCTGCTCATCGACGGCCACTCGCTGGTGTACCGCGCGTTCTTTGCCATGCCCGCGCTGACCAACAGCCGGGGCGAGGTGACCAACGCGGCGTACGGATTCACCTCGATGCTGCTCAAGGCGCTCGGGGATCACCGGCCCACCCACGCCGTGGCCGCGTTCGATCCACCGGGGCGCACCTTCAGGCACGACCAGGACGCCGCCTACAAGGCGGGCCGCAAACCGACGCCCGAGGACCTGATCCCGCAATTCGCGTGGTGTCGGGACGTCGTCGAGGCGCTCGGAATCCCGATCATCGAGGTGCCGACCTTCGAGGCCGACGACGTCATCGGGACGCTCGCCGCGCAGGGCGAGCGCGCCGGTCTCGACACCATCATCGTGACCGGCGACCTCGACGCGCTCCAGCTGGTCACCGACCGGGTCCGCGTTTTTGCCAATCGCCGCGGTATCTCGGACACCATCGTCTACGACGTCGAGCGCGTCTACGAGCGGTACGGCTTCGCGCCGCGCCTGGTGGTGGACTTCAAGGCGCTGCGCGGGGACGTGTCCGACAACATCCCGGGCGTCCCGGGCATCGGTGACAAGACGGCCATGACCCTGGTGCAGGAGTACGGTCCACTCGAGTCGATCCTCGAGGCCGTGCCCACCATGAAGGAGGGCAAGGTCAAGCGGCTGCTCATCGAGCACGAGGAGCAGGCGCGGTTGAGCAAGCAGCTCGCCACCATCGATGTCGGCATGGACATCGCGCTCGACCTCTCCGCATCGCGGCTCGGACCTCACGACGACCGGGCGGTGCGCGAGGTTTTCGATCGGCTCGAGTTCCGCTCGCTGCTCGGCCGCATCCCCACCTACGGGCCGCAGGCGGCAAGCCCGGCAGGTACGGCGCCGGCCGAGGTCGCCGGCCAGGGGGCTCTCGACCTCGAGGGCGCGCCCGTGCCGGCCGCGGTCGATGTCGAGATCGTCGAGGACGCGGCCAACGCCGAGGAGATGGTGCAGCGTCTGCGCGAGCGCGGCGACATCGTGCTGCGCAGCGTCATCGACGGCACCGCGCGGCGCGGCGACGTCGTCGGCGTCGCACTCACATCGCTGGAATCGCCGGACCCGGCGTACTACATCCCGATGGGGCATGAGACCGGCAACGTCAGCGACCAGGTTCTCGACGCGCTGGTACGCCTGCTCGAGGACCCGGCGGTCGTCAAGCACGGCTATGACCTCAAGCAGGAGCTGCTGGCCTGGAGCGCGCGGGGCGTCTCGCTCGCCTCGATCGGCTTCGACGCCATGCTCGCCGCCTATCTCTGCATCACCACGCGCACGCGTGTGCCCGCGCTGACCGTGCTCGCCCATGACCTCTGCGCGGTCACCGAGCAGCCGGAGGAGGTGCTCCTGGGCAGTGGCAGGACGCGGCGACCCGCCGCCGCGGTGCCGGTGGAGGAGGCGGCCAGCTACTACGGCACGTGGGTGTCACTGCTGCCGCCGGTCCGTGCCGCGCTGCAGACGCAGCTCGCCGAAGGCACGCTGCGCTCGCTGTACGACGACGTGGAGATGCCACTGGTGCCCATCCTCGCAACCATGGAGCGGGTGGGGATCCGCGTCGACTGCGACGAGCTGGCGCGACTCTCCGCCGAGATGCACGTGCGCATCACCGAGCTCGAGGGCATCGTGTCCGAGACGGCCGGTTACACATTCAACCCGGGATCGACCCAGCAGCTGGCCACATTCCTCTACGACATCCTGGGGCTGGCGGCGGGGCGGCGCACCAAGACGGGACGCAGCACCGACGCCGACAGCCTGGAGTCGCTGCGCGGTGAGCACGCCGTCGTCGACGTCATCCTGGAGTGGCGCCAGCTCACCAAGTTGAAGAGCACCTACGTCGACGCGCTGCCGCTGCTCTGCACCGCTGACGGTCGCGTCCACACCTCCTTCAACCAGGCGGTGGCCACCACCGGGAGGCTCAGCTCAGCCGATCCCAACCTGCAGAACGTGCCAGTGCGCACCGGCTTCGGCCAGCGCATTCGCCACGCGTTCATCGCCGACCCGGGGCAGAGCCTGGTCAGCGCGGATTACTCACAGATCGAGCTGCGCGTCCTCGCCCACGTCAGCGAGGAGGAGGAGCTGATCGCAGCATTCGCCCGCGGCGAGGATATCCACCGGCGCACCGCCGCCGAGGTGTACGACGTCGCCCCTGAGGCCGTGACGCCCGACCAGCGCCGCATCGCCAAGGTGGTCAACTTCGGCGTGGTGTATGGCCTGTCCGACTTCGGCCTGGCCCGCGACACAGGCATGGAGCAGGAGGCGGCGCGGATGTACATCGAGAAGTACTTCGAGAGCTTCCCTGCGGTGGCGAGGTACCTGGAGCGCACCCGCATGCACGCGCGGGAATGGGGATGGGTGGAGACGTTCATGGGACGGCGGCGGCACCTGCCCGACATCCGCGCCGCCAACCGCCAGCTGCGTGGGGCCGCCGAGCGGATGGCGGTGAACATGCCCATCCAGGGCGCCGCCGCCGACATCATGAAGTTGGCGATGATCCGATTCGACAGCGCGCTGCGCACCGCGGGCCTGCGCTCGCGCCTGCTGCTCCAGGTGCACGACGAGCTGGTGCTCGAGTCTCCGGACGAAGAGCTGGACGCAATCGTGCCGCTGCTGCGCGATGCGATGGGCGGCGCGGCGCAGCTGGTCGTGCCCCTGGTGGTTGACGTCAAGGTCGGCACCAACTGGCAGGAGATGATGCCGCTGCGCGAGACGGTGAGTGCCGGAGCTTCCTGAGGTCGAGACCGTCGCCGCGGACCTCCGCGCGGCGGTGGTGGGGCGCAGCGTGATGTCCGTCGAGCTCGGGCACCCCAAAGTGCTCCGCTTCCCCGTCCCGGAGGTGTTCCTGGCGGTGCTGCCCGGTCAGCGCATCGACAGCGTGACGCGCCGCGGCAAGTTCATCTTCTGCGCGCTGGCCGGCGGTGAGGACCTCGTCTTCCACCTCGGCATGACCGGTCACCTGCTGGTGTGCCACAACGATGCGCCTCCCGCCAAGCACACCCACCTGCGCGCGCTGCTCGATGACGGGCGTGAGCTGCGCTACGACGACGCCCGCCGCTTCGGCCGGATCCTCCTCGGTCCACGCGCGACCCTGGAGGATTCCCGGGTTCTGCCCGCGCTCGGCGTGGAACCCCTCTCCGATGAGTTCACCACCGCCCGCCTCGACGCGGTGCTGCGCTCGACGACGCGTACCGTCAAGGCGGCGCTGCTCGACCAGCGCGGCGTCGCCGGCCTCGGCAACATCTACGTCGACGAGGCCTGCCACCTGGCCGGAGTGCGGCCGGGACGACGCTGCCACACCCTGACCCGCGCCCAGCGGGCGGCCCTGCACGCCGCCATCCCGACCGTCCTGCGCAGCGCGATCGGCAATCGCGGCAGCAGCGTCGACGATTATCGCGACGTGTGGAACGCCAAGGGCAGCAACCAGGAGCGGCTGCAGGTGTACGGGCGCGGCGGACAGCCGTGCTTCGAGTGTGGCGCACCGTTGCGGCGCACCCAGACAGCGGGCCGGACCACCGTCTACTG
>CATPCA010000179.1 GCA_955652545.1 Candidatus Dormiibacterota bacterium | reverse complement strand
GCCCCCGGAGGCTCGTTCATCTGGCCGAAGACCAACGCAGTCTTGTCGAGGACGCCCGACTCCTCCATCTCGCCATAGAGGTCACGGCCCTCGCGCGTCCGTTCGCCGACACCGGCGAACACCGTGACGCCGCCGTGCTCCTTGGCGATGTTGTTGATCATCTCCTGCACGATGACCGTCTTGCCGACACCGGCACCACCGAAGAGCCCGATCTTTGAGCCCTTGCTGAACGTGCAGATCAGGTCGATGACCTTGATCCCGGTCTCGAGGATCTCCTCCTCAGTCGACTGCTCGTCGATGGGCGGCGCCAGGCGGTGGATCGGCGCCATCGGTGCGTCCTTGATCGCCGGCTTGCCGTCGATGGGTTCACCGATGACATTGAACATGCGGCCCAGCGTCTTGCGACCGACCGCGACCTCGATTGGGCCGCCGGTGTCCTCGAAGCTGTCGCCGCGGCGCAGCCCATCGGTGGACTCCATGGCGATGGTCCGCACTGTGCTGTTGCCGAGGTTCTGCTGCACCTCGAGGACAAGCCGGCCACCGTCCTCGCGGACGCGCTCGAGCGCGTAGTGGATGTCCGGGAGCCGGTCGCTCTCAAACTCCACATCGACCACTGGGCCGATCACTTGCACCACCGTGCCGGTGCCCACACCGCGTTTCTTGCCTTTCTTCTCGGCGACTGCCATCTCTCTGCTCTCCTTGCGGCTTGGGGTGGGCCTCAGCCCGCCAGCGCGGCTGCGCCGCCGACGATGTCCATCAGTTCACTGGTAATCGTGCTCTGCCGCACCGTGTTGGCTGCCAGGGTGTAGTCCTTGATCAGGTCGGTCGCATTGTCGGACGCGTTGTGCATGGCCAGCATCTGGGCGGCCATCTGGCTGGCGAGGTTCTCGAGCACCGCCTGGTAGATCTGCGACTCGACGTAGCGTGGCAGGAGCGCGTCGAGCACGTCCTTGGGCTCGGGCTCGTAGATGAAGTCGGCGGCGAGATGCTCGGTGGCTTCGGGGATCTCGATGGGCAGCAGCCGGCGCACCGTCGCCTGCTGGCGGCCGGCGCTCAGGAAGCGAGCAAACACCAGGTCCACCTGGTCGGCGTCCTCGTTCTCGTACTGCTCCGTGGCGACGCGGATGGCGGGAAGGATGTCGCCCATCGAGGGGCGGTCGCCGAGGTTGCTGCGGTCGGCGACCAGATCCTTGCGCAACCGGCTCATGGCGTTGCGGCCCTTGCGCCCGATGGTGATCACCGCGGCCGGGGATGGCGATTGGTTCATCTCGCGGAGCGCAAGACGGATGTTGTTGCTGTTCAGAGCGCCGACCAGTCCGCGGTCCGAGGTGACCAGCACGACCAATCGCTTGTGCACCTCGCGCACCTCGAGGTAGGGGTGCTTGTACTCAGGCTCACGCTTGAAGAGGTCGGCGATGACGTTGTTGATCTCCGCCGCGTAGGGGCGGGCCGCCTCCACGCGCTCCTGCGCGCGCCGCATCTTGGCAGCGGCGACCAGCTCCATCGCCTTGGTGATCTTCTGCGTGTTCTTGACGCTCTTGATGCGCCGCCGCAGATCTCGGAGAGAGGCCATCTATTCTGCGAAGCCCTTCTTGAACTCCTCGATCGCAGCCACCAGCGCCTTCTCGGTTTCCTCGGTGATCTCCTTCTTCTCGTTGATGTCCTTCTCGAGCTCGGTGTGATCGCTGCTGAGGAAACGAACCAGCCCCTTCTCGAACTCGCCGACGCGTTCAACCGCCACGTCGTCGAGGTACCCGCGCGTACCGGCAAAGATGGCGATCACCTGCTGGGCGAAGGGAACAGGGGAATTGGCCGGCTGTTTGAGCAGCTCGGTCATGCGCTGGCCGCGGTCCAGGGTGGCGCGGGTGCGCTTGTCGAGGTCGGCGGCGAACTGCGCGAACGCTTTGAGTTCGCCGTACTGCGCGAGGTCGAGCTTGAGCTGTCCCGCGACCTGCTTCATCGCCTTGGTCTGAGCCGCCGAGCCGACGCGGGAGACGGAGATGCCGACGTTGATGGCCGGCCGGATGCCGGCATTGAAGAGGTCGGTCTCGAGGAAGATCTGGCCGTCGGTGATGGAGATGACGTTGGGGGGAATGTACGCCGAGACGTCGTTCGCCTGGGTCTCGATGATCGGCAACGCCGTCAAGGTCCCACCGCCCTCCTTGTCGCTCATGCGAGCGGCGCGCTCGAGCAGGCGTGAGTGCAGGTAGAAGACGTCGCCAGGGTAGGCCTCGCGCGACGGCGGACGGCGCAGCAGGAGGGACAGCTGGCGGTACGCCTGGGCGTGCTTGCTGAGGTCGTCGTAGACGATGAGCGCGTGCTTCCCCTTTTGCATGAAGTACTCGCCCATGGCGCAGCCTGCATACGGCGCCATGAACTGCATGGGGGCTGGGTCGCTCGCAGTAGCGGCGACGATGATGGTGTTCTGCAGCGCGCCCGCCTCCTCGAGGCGTGCCGCCACCTGCGCGACTGTCTGACGCCGCTGACCCACGGCCACATAGATGCAGACGATGCCGCTGTCCTTCTGGTTGATGATGGCGTCGAGCGCGACCTGCGTCTAGCCAGTCTGCCG
>CATPCA010000178.1 GCA_955652545.1 Candidatus Dormiibacterota bacterium | reverse complement strand
TCCGTGCACGTGTTGCTGCCGTCGGATCCGGCTGTGGACACGAACCGATTGCCACCGTGTCCGTGGTCGCCTGCGTTGCCGGCGGCGTCGACCACCCCGAACGACACGACGCCGAGCACCACCAATGGCAACGATACGAGAGCGAGTCTCGTCAGCACGCCAGTCTCCTTCCTGCAGATGCACAGACCACGCAGAATGCGCGGCAACTCCCGGCGCGACTGTAGTCGACGCGTCTCGGGGCTGAGGGCGCGCTTGCGGCAATCAGCGCGGTCGTGCGCGGGGCCGTTCCGGTGAGGTCAGTGGACCAGCAGCGGACGCTCCTCGCCGCGCCGGTGGATGGTGCAGAGGTCGCCGCGACAGGTGGCGGCGGTGATGTCGATGTCGAGCACGCCCTCACCGGCTTGCCCGAGCACGATGTCCACCTCCGCGGGTAGCTCGGCCAGTGCCCAGCTGCGCGGGCCAGGGCCGAGCAGGACGGCCGGGTCGGCGCTGACGGTGACCCGCACCGGTGGACCCTGGCTGGGATCCACGTCCTCGTCGGCGGTGTCGAGCTTCAGGCTGAGGTGCACGATGTCGCCCGACCGCCCCGACAACGGCTCGCCGCGACGGTCGAGCAGGTGCAGCTCCCCGACGACACCCGTGGTCCGGTCGACGAACACGACACGGTGCGCGTTGGTGTCGGCCACCACCAGGCGACCATCCGGAAGCATGTCGACGCCGCCGGGCTCGTCCAGCTTCTCTGACAGCGCCAGCGTCGAGAGCCGGCCGTCGCGCCAGACGCGCAGCAGTGAGTTGAAGGTGTCGGCCACGACGATCGCGCCGTCGGGCAGGGCAGCCACCCCGAGTGGGTGCTGCAGGCGCGCGGTCAACCGGTCGCCATCCTCGCTGCCCCACTCGAACAGCCCCTGGCCGACCAGCGTGCTCACCTCGCCGTCGCGGAGCACGCGCAGCGCGCTGACCTCCGAGTCGGCGAACGCGAGCGCCCCGCCGGGCAGCACGGTCAGGCCGCTGGGCTGGGCGAGGTGGGCATATCGCGCTTTGCCGTCGAGCAGGCCCTCGGCGCGGGTGCCGGCGAGTGCGGTGGTGGGGCCGCCGTCCGCGGGGACGGCGAGGATGCGATGCCTGCCGGCCTCTGCCACGGCCAGGCGATCGCCGTCGAGGCGGACGACGTCCCACGGCGACGAGATGCCCTGCGCGAGCACGGTGCGGCCGCCGCCGGCGAGGTCGACGGCAACCAGCCGGCCGGCGACGGTGTCGCAGACGAGCAGGCGGCCCGCGTCGAAGCGCACGCCCTGCGGCTGGTCGAAGCCGCCGAACTCGTCGAGGACCTGTCCGCCCAGGTCGGTGAGAAGCACTCGGTCGTGGCCCGTGTCGGCGATGGCGAGGCGGCCGTCGCCGTCGCTGGCAACTTTGCCGGGGTAGGAGAGGAGACTGTCGTCGACCGTGGGCGGCGCCCGGAAGGCGGGCACGTCGCTGACCACGGCGGCGTTGTCATCGAGCAGGTGCTCGACCAGCGTTCCGATCTCGGTCGCGTGGCCCTCACCCGACACCGTGGCCACGGCGTAGCCCTGGGGGTCGATCACCACCAGGGTGGGCCAGGCACGAACCCCGTACTCCTGCCAGGTCTGCATCTCGGGGTCGTCGAGCACTGGGTGATGGATGCGATGGCGGCGCACCGCGCGGCCGACCGCGGCATGGTCGGCCTCGTGGGGGAACTTGGGTGAATGCACGCCGATGACCACGAGCCGGTCGCCGAAGCGCTCCTCGAGCGGGCGCAGCTCCTCGATGACGTGGAGGCAGTTGACGCAGCAGAACGTCCAGAAGTCGATCAGGATCACCTTGCCGCGGAGGCCGTTGATGGTCAGGGGGCGGTCGGTGTTGAACCAACCGCTGCCGTGAAGTTCGGGGGCGCGAACGCGCGCCGTTGTCGTCGTCATCGCGCGATCATCGCGCGCCCAGCCGGTGTGGCGCTCTCGGGCATCGGCGTGACCGCAGGCCGCCGCCCGTATGATTTGCCGGCCCCGCCGTCCGTCATCGAGGTGGGTCGGAGCCAACCCCAAAGAGGTACGCGGCCAATGACGTCGGGCGCCGGTGAGCTTCCCCAGCCGAGTGCGCTGGACGGAAGCAACGCTCGCGACCGGCTTGTGGAGCGGATCCGCAACCGCACCGCCCGGATCGGCATCGTTGGACTGGGTTACGTCGGCCTACCCACGGCGGTGGCCTACGCCGAGGCCGGCTTCACCGTCATCGGGGTCGACACCGACGCCGACCGCTCCGCCGCAGTGGGCCGCGGCGAGAGCTACATCGAGGACATCCTCTCCAGCGACCTGCGCCGAGCCCGCGAGCAGGACCGGCTCACCGCCGTCACCTCGCTGGCTGCGGCGGGCGATCTCGATGTCGTCGACATCTGCGTGCACACACCCCTCGGTGACACCCGAGAACCCGACGTCTCCGCGATCGAAGCCGTCGGTGAGGCGCTGGTCTCGTGCCAGCGCCCCGGTCAGCTCGTGGTGCTGACCAGCACCAGCTACCCGGGCACCACCGAGGAGGTGCTTCGTCCCATCCTCGAGCGCTCAGGCCTTGTGGTCGGCGAGGACACCTTCCTGGCTTTCGCGCCCGAGCGCATCGACCCGGGCAACACCCGGTTCACCCTGCGCACCGTCCCCCGGATCGTCGGCGGCGTCGACAGCGCGTCGACGGAGATCGCGTGCCTGGTGCTCTCCGCCATCGTCGACACCGTCGTCCCGGTGCGCGACGCGACCACCGCGGAGATGGTCAAGGTGCTCGAGAACTCCTTCCGCATGGTGAACATCGGCTTCGCCAACGAGGTGGCCATGATCTGCCACCGCCTCGGCATCGACGTCTGGGAGGTCATCGAGAGCGCCGCGACCAAACCGTACGGATTCATGCCGTTCTACCCGGGGCCGGGGATCGGCGGCCATTGCATCCCGGTCGATCCGTCATACCTGCAATGGAAGATGCGCAACCTCGAGTTCCGCACGCGCTTCATCGACCTCGGCGACGACGTCAATCGGAGCATGCCCGACCACGTTGTCGACCGCGCCACCGACATCCTCAATGACGCCGGCAAGAGCGTGCGAGGTTCCCGCATCCTGCTGATCGGTGTGGCCTACAAGCCCAACGTCAGTGACATCCGCGAGTCACCCGCCCTGCATGTGGCCAGCAAGCTCATCGACCGCGGGGCTGACGTGCGCTATGCGGATCCCCACGTCAACGCGGTGACCCTGCCGGAGGGCACCCCGCTTCCCCGCGTGGAGCTCAGCAAGACCGAGCTCGAGGCCAACGATCTCGTCGTCATCACCACCCAGCACGACGGCGTGGACTGGGACCTGGTCTGCGAGCGTGCCCGGACGGTTCTCGATACTCGCGGTGTCCGCGCAGGCCGAGGCCGCACCGGCTGGCACACGCTCTAGCTGCCCCGGCCCGGCGTGGGCTGCTTCCAGTGCCTCGCCGACCTACTCAGGGATCGCAGCGACGGCGCGTCGGACCGCATCGACAGAGCGGCGGACATCCTCGTCGTCGGTGGACCAGTTGCTGACGGACACGCGCAACACATCCTGGTCGTGCCAGCGCGAGCCCGACATCCACACCGTACCGTCGGCGATCAGGCGGCTGGTCACCGCGCGCGTGCGCTTGTCGTCGCCGAACGTCACACAAATCTGCGTGTAGTCCACATCGTTGATCACACTGGCGCCGTCGATGCCGGCAATGCCGTCAGCCAGATCACGAGCGTGTCGGGCCAGTCCCTCGACCAGGTCGGCGACGCCGGCGCGCCCCAGCGACCGCAGCGCCGCCCACACGGGCACACCGCGCGCTCTCCGTGACAGCTCGGGCACCTTGTCCTGCGGATCGCCCGGGCCAGAGTCGTCGGTGATCAGGTAGCTGGCGTGTACGCCAAATGACGAGCGCAACGCAACTCGGTCGGCGACGATCGCGATCCCGCAGTCGTACGGGACGTTCAGCGTCTTGTGTGCGTCGGTCGCCCATGAGTCGGCGGCGGCGAGACCGGCGACGAGATGACGCAACCGCGGCGCGGCAGCCGCCCACAGGCCGAATGCGCCGTCCACATGCAACCACGCGCCATGTCGTTTGGCCGCCTCAATCGCCTCTGCAAACGGGTCGAAGGCGCCGGAGTGGACATTGCCCGCCTGCAGACAGACGATCGTCGGACTGCCTGTGTCGAACGCGCCGAGCGACTCGGTGAGGGCGTCGACGCGGATCCGTCCCTGGTCGTCGGCGGCAACCGGCTGTGGCGCCCCAAGGCCCAGGTAGCGCAGCGCCAGGTCGATCGTGTCATGGCGCTCCGCACCGACCAGGACGCGTACCCGCGGTGCCCCGGTGAGGCCGTCGCGCCCGACGTCCCAACCAACCCGGGACAGCACCGAGAACCGCGCGGCGGCAAGACCCGTGAAATTGGCCATCGTCGCACCCGTCACGAAGCCCACGTCCGCGCCGCCAGGGAGGCCCAACAGGTCGAGCAACCAGACCGCTGCCGCCTCTTCCGCCGCCGCGGATGCGGGGGTGGCGTATCGCAGTCCGGTGTTCTGGTCCCACGCGCTGACCAGCCAATCGGCGGCCAACGCGGCCGGCAACGTGCCGCCGATCACCCAGCCGAAGAACCGCCCCGACGGCATCGCCATGAGCCCCGGCTCGGCCACTTTGGCAAGCAGGTCCACGACATCCTCGGGCGCCGTGGGATTCTCAGGCAGTGGACCGCCGAACCCCGCAAGCAGCTCGTCGGCTGCCGTTCGCGGTCCTACCGGACGGTCGCCGACCGACTCGAGCCATGTCCGCGCGTGCTCGGCCGCGCGCGCGAGCGCCTTGTCGTACGAACCGCGTTGAACTGACATGAGCGATGAGTGCCAACCGTCTGAACGTCCGTGTAACGCTCAGAAGAGTAGCGGGGGGAGGTGCTCGTGCGCCAGGCAGGGGGTGTAACGCCCTCTGTACCTACTCGTAGACGTGGCCAGCGGTATTACTGCCGAATCTGGCAATAACCCGCGAGCGCGCGCACCGCCTGCCTCCAGCAGCAGGCCGGCGGCGGCTATTGGAGGAAGAACGCCGTGATTGAACGTGCCCTGCTGACTGCTGCAGCCACCGGAGCCGTTGTCGCTCTCAGCGCATGTGGCTCCAGCAGCCCTGCCGCCAGCACGACATCCACGGGTGGTGTCGCCGGTGCCACGGCTCCGACCCCAACGCCGGCCGCCGCAACCGTCGCTGTGGGCACAGCAGCCAAGCTCGGCAGGTTCCTGGTCGATGCCACAGGCAAATCCCTGTACCTCTTCGAAGCGGACACTTCGACGGCCTCGACGTGCTCCGGAGCGTGCGCTCAGACCTGGACGCCGCTGACCACGAACGGTGCTCCACAGGCCACGAGCGGCGTCACACAGTCGATGCTGGCCACGACCATGCGCAGCGACGGCACCAACCAGGTGACCTACAACGGGCATCCTCTCTACCATTTCGCCGGCGACTCCAAGCCGGGCGACGTCACCGGCGAGGGGAACAACAGCTTTGGCGCCGGGTGGGACGTCGTGTCGCCGGCGGGGGCGAAGATCGAGGCGCCCGGCGGGTGAGGCGCTGTCGGCTTGAGGCCACCTCCGCGTCGGCGAGGCGCGCATGGCGTAGCTGGCCGGGGTGATCAGGCCGGTGCTCCGGCTGAGCTACAGTTTCACGATGGCAGCCGTCGAGCAGCGCGAGATCGAGGCAAATGGTCTGCGGTTCGAGACTCTGCTCGCCGGGCCGGAGAGCGGCGAGGCGGTCATCCTGCTGCACGGCTACCCGCAGAGCGGCGAGGCATGGCGCGATACAGTCAGCTGGCTCGCCGGGCGCGGTTACCGCGGCCTTGCGCCCAGCTTGCGAGGCTATTCGCCCGGAGCCAACCCGTCGGACGCGAACGAATACCGGATGCCTGAGCTGGTTGCCGATGTGCTCGGCATCGCCGGCGCGCTGCGGATCGATCGCTTCCACCTCGTCGGCCACGACTGGGGCGGCGCGCTGGCCTGGGTGATCGCCGGCAGCCATCCCGATCGCCTGCTCAGCCTCACCGTCGTCTCGACGCCCCACCCGCTGGCGTTGGCCGAAGCGCTGCGCACACCGGCGCAGGCGCTGCGCAGCTCCTACATGGGGTTCTTCCGCATCGGCCGCGTCCCGGAGGCGATGCTGTCGTTCGGCAATTTCGCCTCGCAGGGACTGGGCGTGCGCGTCTCCGGCCAGCCGAGGGAGGCGTGGCGGCGTGACCGCGATCACCTGCGGCGCGTCGGACTCCGCGGACCGCTCAACTGGTACCGAGGAGCGATGCGGGGGATCCGGCCGCTACGCGTCAGCGTGCCAACGCTGTACATCTGGGGTCGGCACGACATGTTCCTTGGCCGTCGCGCCGCCGAGAGGACCGAGAAGTTCGTCACCGGCGAGTACACGTTCGTGGAGCTGAACGGCGGGCACTGGATCGCCGAGCGCAACCCCGAACAGCTGCAGCGCCTGCTCGGCGAACACCTCGAGGCGCACCACCCGCCCGCTCCCGCGCCACCGGCGGAGGCGGCACCCGCAGCGGCGACGGCTCCGAAGCCGGCTCGCAAGCGCGTCCGTCGGCCGCGCAAGCCGAAGCCCCAGCCGGACGCCGAATCGAACGGCCGATCCACCGGCGGTGCAGCCGGCTAGAGGATCTCGATCCCGTCGACCTTGGCGTTGCCGACGACGCTGATGAACTGGACAGCGATGGCTCCGCTGCCGTCGGCGGTGGCGTTGAAGGTCAGTGCAATCGCCTTGTTCTTGGCACTGGTGGCGGCGAAGATGTCGTAGGCGGTCATCACCTGGACGCCGTTGATCGTCACGTTGAAGGTTCGCTGCCCGGCGGCCGTCATCGTGAACTCATCCTCCTGGAGGCGCACCTTGTACGCCCCGTTGGCAGTGAGGCCCGACGCCGTGTAGGTGAAGTTGCCGTTGCGCTCGGTCTGGTAGACCGGCTGCGGCGCGGGGTTGGGCACCAACGCGGTGGTGATCACGGCAGCCGTCGAGCTCGTTGCTCCGCCCACGAAGCCGGTGTCGGCGACATAGTTGCCCGACAGGGCGCCGCCGCAGTTGACGGCGAACAGCGGCGCGAAGGCGGCCGGGCACTTGGGCACGGTGGCGGCTGTCCAGCCTCCGTCCGTGGTCGTGACCGTGTAGCAGTACTTGGTGTCACCGACCACGGTGTTGTCCGTGTAGGCGACCGCCGTCCCCGACAGCGAGGCGAGGTTCGCGTATGCACCGCCGTCGATGTTCGATGCCACCGTCTGGCCGGTGCCCCGCAGGGCTATGGCCGGCAGCGTCCAGGTCAGTTTGTCGGATCGCGGCGCGGCGACGTGGTTGACAGTCAACGCCGTCGGCGCCGCGATGCTGCCGGTGGCGAACGTGGAGCCGTTGTTCGCCGTGGTGACCGCCCAGGACGCCTGGACGAGGTGTGCGCCCAGCAGCGATACAAAGACGGAGACAGCTGCCACGACCACCAACCGCCGACGACGCACGCTCAGCCCTCGCCCCTGACGATCGTCATGACGCGCCGTCTTGCCGATGCGATGAGCCACACCATGAGCAGAGCCGGGAGCAACACCAGCAGGCTGTTGCGCCCCAACATGACGGCAGTGCCCATCGACGGAAGGATGTACACCGCGCGGTCCGCGACACCGGTGCGGCCCTGCTGGATCACCCACGGGTCCTGCGCCGTGTTGGCGTCGCCCTTGGTCTGCACCTGGACGGATCCGTTGCTCACGACGGTGAGCTGGACGATGCGGTGCACGATGACCTCGGATGTATTGGTGGGTTTGGGGAACACGAGGATGTCGCCGACGTGCAGGCGGCTCACCCCCACCTGCTCGGTGACCACCATCGACCCCACCGGGATGACGGGCACCATGCTGCCGCTGATCACCTGCTCGAAGTGATGCTTGGTGAGGCCCCCGACGACCGTGACGCTGATGAAGAGAAGGACGATGCCCGCGAGACCGACGATGGCGAGGTTGCCGGCATGGCCGAACGCGCGGCGCAGCCGATGGAGCGCCTCCCCAGGCGCGCCGCGACCACGGCCGTCCAGGGCCGTTGCGGTGGTGGTCATGGTGTTGGGGTCCTCAGCGGGGTGGATGCACGGAGAGGCCGATCGACGGACCGGCCTCTCTGCATCTGACGGTGGGTGTTAGCTGTTGGTCTGGGTCCAGGTGTAGATGACGGTGCAGGTCTGGCCCATGTCGCTGTTGGCACTGGCGTTGGGCAGGCTGATCGTGAACGTGTACGTTCCGGTGTCGTTCGTGGCCCAGCCCAGGCTGCCGGCGCTCTGCTTGAGGTTCTGCGCCGGCATCGCGGAGAGACCGGCGTTGTAGACCGTGGCGGGAACGGCCTCGTTGTCGACGACCTGCGCGTTGAGGCTGTTGCACATGGTGCCGCCGGTGGCCGACGTCAGCGTCAGCTGGAAGGTGCTGGCAAGCGACCCGGTGTTGGTCAGCTGCACGGTACCCGTGGTCGAGCTGCCCGGCTTGGCGCCGGCGAGCGTGAAGATGATGCCGCACGACGCGGGCGAGGTGAGGTCTGTGCAGGACACGCCCGCGCCGGCGCCGCCGACCTTGGCCAGGTTGGTGTGGTGCACGGTGCCGGTGGCGAAGGTGCTGCCACCGTTCTGGGTGGTGACCGTCCAGGCGGCCAGGCCGCCGAAGCCGATGATGCCCATCGCGGCCAGCGTGCCGCCGATGAGGACTACCAAGCGGAGTTTTCTCTTCCCCTTGTCCTGGGTCTGCGGGGTTGCCGGTTCGGTCATGTCGGGTGTCTCCAAAGTTGTGACCCGTAACGCCCGGCGGTGGAAGAAGCCTGTGAGAAAGCGTTGCGGGCAACTCGCAACCTAGACGGCCCAAGCAACGGACCAGTGGTCATCAGGCCACATGGTGGCGACGGGAAAACAAGACAAATGCACGGGATTTCACTTGGTCGATCTCAGACCGTCACGGAGTGACTCGATCCGGATGGCGGGGTTTGGCATCCGTCACAGCGGCGTGCACAGCGGCGCAGTGGCGGGTTTGGGCTGGCAGTCGTGGGTGTGACCTCTGCTAGGCTTGCCGCCGCGATGAGCGTCACCATCCTGGTGGGCGGGCAGTGGGGCGACGAGGGCAAGGGCAAGGTCATCGACCTCCTCGCCGATCGCGTCGACATGGTGGTGCGCTCTCAGGGTGGCAACAACGCCGGCCACACGGTGGT
>CATPCA010000177.1 GCA_955652545.1 Candidatus Dormiibacterota bacterium | reverse complement strand
TTCGGCCTCGTCGCTGCGGCCATCCTGGCGTTGTCCGCGCTGGCGTTCACACTCGAGTACTCGGTGACCAACGTCGCCAACCTCTCGCACGGTGAGATCCTCACTGTCGGCGCGTACTGCGCCTACGAGGTGCAGCAGCACGGAGGCGGTGTCATCCTGTCGGGCCTCGCCGCCGCCGCCGGCGGGGGCCTGCTCGCGCTGGCGGTGCACAACGGCGTCGTCGACAGGTTCGTGCGCAAGGGCATCGGCGGGCTGCCCACCTTCATCGCCACGCTCGGTGTCTCTCTGGTCATCCAGAACATCCTGGTGATCATCTTCGGCGCCTCAAACCTCGGCTACCAGGTGCCCCAGGCAGCGCCACGCACCATCGGTCCGTTCCTGTGGACCGACACCGAGATCCAGATCATGGTCTCCGCGGTGGCGATCACCGCGCTGCTCTACGTCATCATCCAGCACACGCGTTTCGGCAAGTCACTGCGCGCCGTGTCGCAGAACCGTTCCCTGGCAAGCGTTTCCGGCATCAATGCCCATCGCGTAGCGGCACTCACGTGGGTGCTCGCCGGGCTCATCGGAGGCTACGCCGGCTTCATTCTCGCGGAGAGCGTCGGCACCTTCAGTCCCTACTCGGGGTTCACGTTCTTCCTGATCACACTGACCGCCGCCGTCGCCGGTGGCCTGGGCAAGGCGGTGGGCACGCTGGTCGGCGGGATCATCGTGGGCATCGCGCTGGAGTTCTTCCAAGGCTACGTCAACGCCAGCTACAACCTGGCGTTCGCGTTCGCCATCCTCTCGGTGGTGATCCTGGTGCGCCCCCGCGGCCTCTTCGTTGGCGGCCGGCGGAGCGTCTTCGAATGATCAACTACATCGTCTCCATCTTCACCGAGGGCGCGATCTTCGCCATCATGGCCCTCGGGCTCAACATCGTCTGGGGCTGGTCGGGCGACTTCGACCTCGCTTTCTACGGCTACGTGGCGCTGGGCGCGTACATGACCCTGGTGCTGACCATCGGGCCGTCCACCGACCCGTCGACGACGTACATCCTGGGCCTGTCTCTGCCGTTCCCCGTCGCGGTCATCCTCGCGGTGCTCAGCTCGATGGTGCTTGCGTTGATCGTCGGCGCGATCGCGCTGCGACACCTGCGCGGCATCTACTTCTCCATCGTCACCCTCGGTGCGGTGTATGTGCTGTACATCTTCGCCGGGCAGTTCGTGCCACTCTTCAACGGCTACAACGGGCTTTCCGGGCTCTTCGACCCGATGGGCGACGTGCTCAACCTCGACTTCAACAGCTACCCGTTCTTCTACCTGGGCCTGTGCGTCATCGTGCTCGCCATCGTGCTCTTGCTGGTCACACGGCTGAGCAACAGCCGCTTTGGCCTGGCGCTGCGCAGCCTGCGCGAGGACGAGCGCGCGGCGGCCGCGTTCGGCCGCGACATCTACGTCATGAAGCTCAAGGCATACGTGCTCGGGGCAGCCCTGGGCGGCCTCGGCGGCGCTCTCTTCGTCGGCTACCTGAGCGCGTTCAACATCTCGGCGTGGTCACCGGTGGAGACGATCACACTGTATGCCGCGATCCTCGTTGGCGGCCGGGGCAGCACCCGCGGCGTCCTCCTCGGCATCCTGGTCATGTACATGGGATTGCAGGAGGCAACGCGCTACCTGCCCGAGATCGGTGGCCACCCCAGCTTCGCACCCGCCTTACGACTCATACTCACCGGCGTCGTCCTGGTGCTGTTCATCCGCTTCCGTCCCCAGGGCATCCTCCCGGAGCGGCGCATGCACGACCGCGACACGGGCGGCAAGGGGGGCGCGGTGGCGCCGTTGGAACAGCCGGTCACCGCCCCGGCGTTCGGCTCCGGCGCAACGTGACCGCGCTGCTCGAGGTGGCCAGCCTCTGCAAGCACTTCGGCGGGGTCCAGGCGGTCAACCAGTGCTCTTTCACCGCCGCCGAGGGTCAGATCACCGGCCTGATTGGTCCCAACGGGGCCGGCAAGAGCACTGCCATCGACCTCATCTCCGGCTTCAAGATCCCCGACACGGGTACCGTCCTGTTCGAGGGCCGCCCGGTGCAGGGAAAGACGCCCCACCGCATCTCGCGCTTGGGTCTGATCCGCACCTTCCAGACGCCGCGCGAATGGCCGGCCCTCACCGTCCTCGAGAACCTCATCCTGGCCCACTTCCAGCCGCGTCGCGAGCGCTTCTGGTGGTCCGTGTGGGGCCCCAGCAGGGCGGAGAGGCAGGGCGACGAGGAGGAGCGCGACCGCGCCCGCGCCATCCTCGACGAGTTCGGCCTGCTCGAGCTGCGCAATGAGCGCGCCGGCAACCTCAGCGGCGGCCAGAAGCGTCTCGTGGAGTTCGCCCGCATCCGTATGGCCAAGCCGCGGCTGGTCATCCTCGACGAGCCCATGGGCGGGGTCAACCCGGTCCTCGGCGAACGCATGGCCACAGCCGTGCTCGGCTTCGTGAAAACCGGCACCTCGGTGATCATCGTCGAGCACAACCTGCCCTTCATCGAGCGGGTCACCGACCACGTCGTGGTCATGGCGGAGGGCAGGGTGATCGCCGAAGGCCCGTTCGAGTCGCTGCGCAGCAACCAGTCGGTCGTCGACGCCTACCTCGGGGAGATGCCATCGGTATGACAACGCTGTCGCCTGACCCCGCCGCGCAGGCGGTGCACACGGT
>CATPCA010000176.1 GCA_955652545.1 Candidatus Dormiibacterota bacterium | reverse complement strand
GGCTGTGGCGTTGAGCAGCGCGCGCCACGCCTCACCCCGTGAAACTCTCCCGGTCGGCTCACTCATCGACACCAGCGCAACGGCGACGCACGCGAGGACGATACCGGCGGCGGTGACCGGCCCGGGGCGCTCGCCGAGGGCTACCCCCACCGTCGCTGAACCGGCGGCCGTGACCACCGCGCTCACCGGTCCGACGATGCTCATGCTGCCCCGGGCCAGGCCGCGATAGAGAAACATTGCGCCGCCGCCGCCGCCCAGGCCGGCGATGCCGCCCCAGAGCAGCGAGGTACCGTCGATGACGCCGCCCGTGAACGGCAGGGCTGCGCCGACGACGATCGTGGCTGCCGCTTCAGAGATGAGCGTGACCAGGAACACACTGGCCCTGCGCGCCATCAGGCCGGCGAGGAAATCGGAAACCCCGTACGCGATGGCCGCAATCAGAGCGAGAAGAACGGCCACCGCGTCGACTGTACTTTCGCGGGCGGGGGGACGAAGTCGATGATCGCCCGTATCACTGCTTCGGACTGTTCGTTCATCGGACGCCGCGAGACGATGGGAGCAACCGCGCGGCACGGGGGAGCTCAGGCGAGATTGCGGAGGCAGTCGGCGAGCCTGGTCAGGGCCTCGCTGGCATCGGCGCCATGCGCCCGCAGCACGACCGTGCTTCCGCCGGTCGCTCCGAGCGCAAGGACTGCGAGGATGCTTTTCGCGTCAGCCTGCTTGTCACCGGCTTCAATGGTGATGCGTGCCGCGAACGTCATGGCTTTGCGCACAAAAATCCCGGCAGGACGGGCGTGGAGCGCCACCTCCGCGGGCAGGGCGACGACCGCCTCAGAACTTGTTGGCATTGCGCGCGCTCTCGGCTGCGGCGGCAACCTCAGCGATGGAGGCGCCGCCTGACGCCACGACCGCGGCAGCGATGGCGCCCTCAACCATGGGCGCGTCGACCAGCCTCACCATGCCGTTGGAGCCGCGCCCCTCGAGGATGTGCCGGACCACCAGGACAGAGCTGCCCAGGTCGACCAGGACGACAACTCCGGCGCCGGTGTCGGCGCTCCGCAGGGCCGCCTCAACCCGGTCGCCGCTGGTTCCGAGGCGACCGTCGGAACTGCCTCCGGCGGTCTCCACGCGCACCTCGTCCCCGGCAACCTGGCCGACGATCTCGGCGAGGCCACCGGCCAGGGCCGCGCTGTGCGACACCAGTACAATCCCGACCACATCGCTCCCCGTGTAACTGGTTCAGCGCTCGCAGTCTATACTACCGACTTGGATTCAGCAATGCCGAACACTACGCGACGATCGACCATCCAGGCAATCGACCGGGCCGCGGGAATTCTCCAGGCCCTTGCCGGGGGGCCGCAGCGCCTCGGGGTCAGCGAGCTGGCCGCCCGCTTGGGGCTCGCCCGACCGACGGTGCACGGCATCCTGCAGACCCTGGTTGCGCACGGCTTCGTGGAGCAGGATCCTGCTTCGGACAAGTACCAGCTCGGCCCGGGGCTGCTGCAGCTGGGCTACTCGTACCTCGACCTCAACGAGCTCAGGGCGCGATCGAGCTCGTTCGCGGACCGCCTCGCCATCCGAACCAACGCGGCCGTGCGCGTCGGAGTCATGCATGGCCCGTCGATCGTGGTGGTCCACCACGTCTTCCGCCCTGACTCCACCTTCCAGGTGCTCGAGGTTGGCTCGCAGCTTCCGCTGCACGCAAGCGCTCTCGGCAAGGCGGTGCTTGCGTTCATGCCGGCGGAGGTCATCGACGGGATGCTCCGGGAGGAACTGCCTCGGCTGACCAAGCGAACCGCCAACGCGGTGGCGCTGCGAGCTCAGCTGAAGACGATCCGCGAGGACGGGGTCGCGACGGAGCGCGACGAGGCAGTCCTCGGGGAGTCCAGCATCGCAGCGCCGATCTTCGACCAGAGCCAGCACGCGGTGGGAGCCATCGGCGTTGTCGGTGACACCGACAGGATCTTCGCCAGCGGCGCCACCCGTGGAGTGACCACCGCTGTCATCGAGGCTGCGCGCGGGGTGTCGCGGGTGCTTGGGGCTGCTCAGTGGCCCGCGCTCGAGGTGGGCTGACCCCCCCGTTTCACCGCTGATCAGGTGGGGGCTTGACAGCGCTTCTCCACAAGCGTAGATTCCCGAACGAGATTCGGCATTGTCGAACAGAAGCTCGGGATGACGTGGAGGAATCTGGGGTGTTGTACTCGAAGCCGCAACGGGCCATTTCGGAGGCGTTCGGCACCGCGGCCCTGGTGCTCGTGGGACCAGGATCGGTGGTGGCGACCCTCAAGCTCGCGGGGAAGACCGCTCCGTTCACCGGGGCCGACCTGCTCGGCATCTCCTTCGCGTTCGGATTGATCATCACCGCGCTGGTGTACGCGCTCGGCAAGGTGAGCGGCTGTCACATCAACCCCGCCGTCACCCTCGCGCTTGCGGTGACCAAGCGCATGCCGTGGCGCGACGTCCCCTTCTACTGGGCGTCGCAGTTTGTCGGCGCCGTCATCGGCGCCTTCGGCATCTGGGCCATCTTCGGTCAGGCCGGCATCGACCTCGGCCTCGGCCACGCCGCATTCAACCCAGACACCACCTCGTACGCGGCCGCCGCCTTCGCCGAGTTCCTCGGAACGGCGCTCCTGATGCTCGCCATCCTGGGGATCGTCGACACGCGCTCCCCGGGCGACCTGGCGGGTATCGTGATCGGCGGTGTCGTGATCGCCATCATCATGGTGGTGGGGCCGATCACCAACGCCTCCCTGAACCCCGCCCGCGCATTCGGCCCCGACCTGGTCGCGGCGATCGGCGGCGGCAAGATCGACTGGGCGCAGTTCGTCCCGGTCTACCTCCTCCCGGGACTGGTGGGAACTGTGGCCGCCGCATTCTTCTACGACTTCCTAGCCAAGCCGCGCATCCAAGAGCGGCCCATCGCTACGGCGGTCACCCATCCGGATCCGGACCCAATCGTTGAGGCACAGGCGGCCGTCCCCGCCGGCGCCGCCCGCTAGGAGAAATGACCATGGCAACAGCCGTCCGGCGTATGCGCAAGTTCGTCAATGACCCGGAGCAGCTCGTCAAGGAGGCGCTCGTCGGTGTCGAGGCCGCGCACTCCGACGTGCTTCGCTACGACCGCGAGGCGCAGATCCTGGTGAGCCGCAGCGCGCCACGGAAGGGGAAGGTCGCGCTGGTCTCTGGAGGCGGGTCCGGCCACGAGCCGCTCCACGGCGGCTTCGTCGGCGTCGGCATGCTCGACGCCGCCTGCCCGGGCGAGGTCTTCACCTCTCCTGTTCCCGACCAGATGGTCGCCGCCACCAAGGCTGTCGACGGTGGTGCGGGCGTCGTGCACATCGTCAAGAACTACACGGGCGACGTGCTCAACTTCAAGATGGCCGCCGATGAGGTGGCCGACGAGGGGATCAAGGTCGAGGCCGTTGTCATGGACGACGACGTGGCGGTGCAGGACTCGCTGTACACCGCCGGCCGCCGCGGCGTCGGTGCAACAGTGCTCGCCGAGAAGATCGCCGGTGCCGCCGCCGAGCGTGGCGATGACCTCGCCGCGGTTGCCGGCATCGCGCGCCGTGTCAACGAACGCGCGCGCTCGTTCGGCATCGCGCTCTCATCGTGCATCCCGCCGGCATCGGGGAGTCACATCTTTGACCTGCCCGAGGGCGAGATGGAAGTCGGCATCGGCATCCATGGCGAGCCGGGACGCCGGCGGGCGCCCCTGGGGACCGCCTCGGAGGTCGCCGACCTGCTGGTCGAGGCTGTGATCGACGACCTGAAGCCGCGCTCCGGTTCCAACGTTCTTGTCTTCCTCAACGGCATGGGTGGCACACCGCAGCTGGAGCTCTACCTGCTGTACGCAGAGGTCGAGCGGCGGCTGCGTGCCGCGGGATACACCGCGTCACGATCACTGGTCGGGAGCTACATCACGTCACTGGAGATGGCCGGCGCGTCGCTGACGGTGCTAGAGCTCGACGATGCGACCACGGCTCTCTGGGACGCGCCCGTCCACACTGCGGCACTGCGTTGGGGCGTCTGATAGCCTTGTTGACAGCCACCTCCATGGATGCCAAGACCATCACGACCTGGATGAGCGAGGTCGCCGGTGCAGTGCGCGCCGAACGCGATTACCTGATCCAGTTGGACGCCGCCATCGGCGACGGCGATCACGGCATCAACATGACGCGTGGCTTCGACGCCGTCGTCCGCGCTCTCGCGCAGGAGGACGGCAGCACCCCGGGAAAGTTGCTGACGTTGGCGGGCAAGACGCTTGTGTCCTCGGTCGGCGGAGCGAGCGGGCCCCTCTGGGGGTCCGCGCTGCGCCGCGGTGGGCGCGCTCTCGGTGACGCTCAGATCTTCGACGCCGAACGGCTTGTTGAGGTCCTCGAGGCGGCGTTGGCGTCCGTCGTCGACCTGGGCGCCGCCGTGCCTGGCGACAAGACCATGGTCGACGCTCTGCAACCGGCGGTGAGCACGCTCCGTCGCGAGGTCGACGCGGGGACCGCGTTGCCGGTGGCGATGCGCCAAGCGGCCGAAGCTGCCGAGGCGGGAATGAGAGCGACCGTCCCGATGCAGGCGCGCAAGGGGCGGGCGTCATACCTCGGTGAGCGTTCCGTTGGACACCAGGACCCGGGCGCCACGTCAACCGCACTCATCGTCCGCGCGCTCGAACGGACGGTCGCCGGCACGCAATGAGCGCGGAGCGACCGCTCTCCGGCCACCCCGCTTCCCCTGGGCTGGCCGTTGGGCCGGTGCGGCAGTGGCGGACCGCGAGGACGGTCGATCACCCACCGCTGCCGGAGTCGGAGCGTGCCCACGCGGTCCGCGACGCCGCTGCTGCGCTGGACGCAGCCGGCGCTGAGGTTGCCGTCCTTGCCGCTGGGCTGGGACAGGGCGACGCAGAGATTCTCGAGACGGGAATTCTGATGGCTTCCGACCCCACCCTCCGCACAACCGTTGAGCGGCTCATTGGCGAGACTGGTCTGGGTGCCTCGGCAGCACTCGTTGTGGCGACGGAAGATGTGGCGGCACAGCTCGATGCCATCGACGACCCGCTGCTCGCCGCGCGCGCGTCCGACGTGCGCAGCCTCGGGCGCCGAGCCGCGCGGGTCGCAGACGGTGCACATGACACAGTGGCGGCGACAGCTGCCGGAGCGGTGGTGGTGGCAGATGACCTGGGCCCGGCGGACGTCGCTGAGCTGGGGACCGGCATCGCGGCGATCGCGCTCGCCAGCGGCGGCACAACCGGTCACGCAGCCATCGTCGCCCGGTCCCTTGGCATACCGATGGTGGTGGGCGCCGGCGATCAGGTGCTCGACCTGACGGATGGTTCCGAGGTCGTCGTCGACGGGGACGCCGGCTGGGTGTTCGGGGAACCCACACCCGCGCAGCTCGACGCGGCGCGCGGCGCATCGGTTGCGCGGTTGCGCGCGAGACAGCAGGCAAGCGCGAGCAGTTCGCTGCCCGCAGTCACCAGGGATGGAGTGCACATCGGTGTCTTCGCCAACGTGGCCTCCGCCGCCGAGGTTGAAGCCGCCCTTGCCGCGGGCGCCGACGGTGTCGGTCTGGTTCGGACCGAGTTGTCATATCTGGATCGCCCCGACTGGCCCACCTCTCTCGACCATCGCCTCCTGCTGTCGCCCATCCTCGCCCCGCTCACCGGCCTGCCCGCTACCGTTCGTCTTCTGGACTTCGGCGGCGACAAGTCGCCCCCGTTCCTGAGCGCCGGAGACGGCCGGGGGATCGAGCTCCTGCTTCACCGGCCCGCAGCACTGCGTGATCAACTCCTCGCAATCCTCGAGGTCGGGAGGGGCACAGACCTGCGCGTGCTCATCCCGATGGTGGTCGAGCCCGGCCAGGTGCGAGCCGTTCGACAGGCCGTCGTCGAGTGTGCGGCGGCGGTCGGGGTGGCCCTTCCCCTGCTTGGCGCCATGATCGAGGTGCCCGGGGCCGTCGCCCTCATCGAGGGGATCGTGCGGGAGGTGGATTTCCTCAGCATCGGGACCAACGACCTCACCGCCCTCCAGCTCGGACTTGATCGGTCGGCGCCGGCGAGCAAGCCGACTCATCATCCGGCCGTGCTGCGGCTCATCGACGCCGTGTGCAGGGCCGCCCGCCCGTCGGGGGTGAACGTCGCCGTCTGTGGCGAGGCCGCCTCCGATCCGCTCGCCATGCCGCTGCTGGTTGGGCTGGGGGTGGGCGAGCTGAGCGTTGGGTCTTCCCGCGTCGCCACGGTGCGCTCGTGGGTGCGCGCGCTCGACCACGCCGCGGCGGTCCGCGTCGCGGAACGTGCGCTGGGGGCCGACAGCGCTGCTGAGGTCGAGCGGCTCGCCGAGCCTTTCTGTGCATCCATGGCATCCTGAGGCGCGCCGCGCGAGTCTCGAACCGCGGGCGCTGGGGCAAGCGCGTCGACCCGCCGAGCAACTCAGGGGGGCCAATGGTCCCTGGGTGCGGAAGGAGGCCCGCAGCGGACCTCCTTCCCAATATCGACCCAGTGTGAGTGGCCTAGTGGACGCTCAGTGGGATGCATTCGCCTCTGATGGCACCGAACACGACGTTCGGTGGTTGGGCCGAATCGCCGAATTGGGCATCTGGCACGTTGTTGGAGCAGGTCAGGTTGCCAAACACCTCGTTGTTGGCCACCTCGGTGGCGTCCGGATCGGCGAACCGGTTACCGCTCACGGTGTCGTTGCCCAGGATGATGTTGCGAAATTCACCGAACCAGCACGACCGCAGGCCGCTGACGGTCAGGTTGCCGCCAATG
>CATPCA010000175.1 GCA_955652545.1 Candidatus Dormiibacterota bacterium | reverse complement strand
GGTCGCCGGCTCGGGTGGAGCGGTGGTACTCACAGCACCCAATTATGCCGGGGACGAACAGCCATCTCTTACGTCCGATCGGGCGGGTAAGAGCGGGTGCTGTAGTACGTGGTGACCAATGCGACCCTCACGGAACCAGGGGCGGACGCCAAGCCCGTCACTCTGAACGGCTCCGCCCGCGGGCCCTAACACCACTTTCTGCAGGTAGTGTGTCTAGGAATTCCTAGACACGTACTCTCGGCGAGTTTTGCGCGGTCGATGTTCGGCCGAAGCCGGGCCATTCCGTATTCAAATCACGGAGTGGAGCGGGAGACGAGGCTCGAACTCGCGACCCTTACCTTGCCAAGGTACCGCTCCAATTTTGTATTCGGGAGGGGCGACAAATGGCGCCAAGGCGACTACTTACCGCCAATTTCCACGGGGGTCCACGCTGATCACGCGGGAAGCCACACAGATCCCACGGGCGTCCACGCTGATCACAAGACGCCGCAATCGCCCAAGAGGATGGGCAGTGGCGGCACCGCCGGCGATGAAGGGACCGTCACGCCTGCTCCAACTACTGGACGTTCCGAACGACAGCCTGCGCGCATCGCCCCGCTGTTGGCGCCATTGTCCGTCGGTCAAATGGCCCGGGGGGCCCTGCGGGGTGGGTGAGCTTCGTGCCAAGCCGAAGGCGCTCGGAGAAATATCCGTGTGGAGACCTTCGTGCTGGTGGCGCCGCTGATCGGCTCACACGCTGCGTCACCGGCCACTGTGGCTAACCGGCACGCTGTTCTTCGGTGGTGCCGTCGCCACCATGGTGGTACCGCAAAGGCCGGACCCCGGCTGTCTGGGCTCTGACAGTTCGTCCGGTGAACGATTCTCCTGCGATTAGTGCGCGCTGGTCAGCGCCTTTTTCTCCGCGACCTCCGCCGCCGGTGACTATTAGAATGAGCGAATGATCGATTTCACCTCCTTGCCTCAGGACCTGCCCGTGCCCGTCGACGACGGCGCCGCGTCCCATCTCCCGGGGCGCCAAATGCCCAGGCTTGAGGTAGCCGCGACCACCGGCCAGGACGTGCGGCTGGATGAGCTCCCTGCCGAGCGCACGGTTCTCTACCTCTTTCCGCGCATGGGCCGCCCCGGCCAGCCCTTGCCGACCGACTGGGACCTCATCCCGGGGGCCCGTGGCTGCACGCCCGAGGCCTGCGCCTTCCGCGACCACCACAGCGACCTCGCGACGGCAGGAGCCAGCGTCTTCGGCCTGTCCAGCCAGTCCACGGACTACCAAGCCGAAGCAGTCGATCGGCTGCAGCTGCCGTTCGCCCTGCTCAGCGACCCCGCTCTGGAGTTGGCGCAGGCTCTGAGCCTGCCCACGTTCGACGTTGACCACCAGCGCCTCTATAAGCGGCTGACCTTGATCGTGCGGGACGGGGTTGTCGAGCACGTCTTCTACCCGGTCTTTCCACCCGATCAGCACGCCCAGCAAGTCCTCATCTGGCTGGGCGAACACCGCCCAACGGCTTTCGTCGGCTGACGCAAGGCGAGCACGAGCACGAATGCGAGGGCGAACACCCCCGCGTTGATGAGCAGCGCGGTCTGCTCGGAGCGGACGAAGGTGCTGGCCAGATCGGCGGTCGCCACCCGGTCGAGCGGCGCCTGGAGCGCGCCGGAGTCGCGGCCGGGCAATCGGGGCACTGGGGCACCGGGGTCTTTCGCCTCGATGCGCTCGACGAGGCAGCTCTCGAACGTCTGGGTGAATCCCGCCAGCTGCGCCTGCGGAACATGGAACTCCGCAACCGCCCCCGCGTGAATCTGTGGCGTGTACTCCGCAACCCCGACGATGCTGTGCCCGCGGCGGAGCGAGCCGCCAGAGAGCGGTACGTCGAAGTCGTGCATTGACCTGCGTCGGAAACGCCAAAGCGAACACATGACGTGGCTCAGCTCACAGTGATCACCGGCGCTAGCGGCGGCATCGGCTTCCAGACCGCGAAAAGGCCTGGCACAGCTTGGCCACGGCATCGTCATGGTCTGCCGCGCCACCACTCGCGGCGCTGCCGCCCAGGCTGTGGTGGCCGAGGTAGCCACCGGGACCGGCGCCGACGCTGCTGGTCGCCGACCTGTCGCAGAGGAGCGCAGAAGAGAAAGACGTCCAATGCCCAGGTCACGCCCCGACCCATCTCCTCAGGCGACCGGGATGGCAGATGGTAACGGCAGTGACGAGCAGCCCGATCCTTACAGACGTGCGGGCTGGAGCCCCTGGACGTCCGAGAAAGGCTGAGCCTACTGCCCACCGCCTACGGCGCGGCCGTTCCGAGGTAGGAGCGCTCGACCTCGTTGGTGGCGCGCACCTCCTCTGCGGTGCCGGCGAGATCGATACGTCCGTTGGCGAGCACGTAGGCGTAGTCAGCGATGGCCAGCGCCAGACTGACGTTCTGCTCCACTAGCAGGATGGTTGTCCCGCTGGTGCGGACCTCGCCCAGGGTGCGGAAGAGGTGCTGGGTCACCAGCGGTGCCAGGCCCAAGCTCGGCTCGTCGAGGAGCAGTAGGCGCGGCTCCGTCATCAGCGCTCGGCCGATGGCGAGCATCTGCTGCTCTCCGCCCGAGAGCGACCCGGCCGCCTGCCGCATCCGTTCCGCCAGCGTCGGAAAGAGCGATAGGGCCCGGTCGATGCCGCGCTGCAGCTCCACGCGCGACAGGATATGGCCGCCGAGGACGAGGTTCTCCTTCACCGTGAGGTCGGCGAAGACTCGCCGCCCCTCGGGGCAATGGGCGATGCCGCGGGCCACCCGGGCGGCGGGCCGCACGCGGGTGATGTCGCGTCCGTCGAACGTGATCCGCCCCCGGACCGCTTTGACTTGGCCAGATATCGCGCGCAGCGTGGTGCTCTTGCCCGCGCCATTGGCGCCCAAGATGCAGACCAGCGATCCGGCGTTCACCTCGATTGCGATGCCGCGCAGCGCCACGACCGGCCCGTGGGCGCACCACACGTCGTCGAGGCGGAGCATGCTCACGAACCGTCTCCGGGGTCGTCGTCCCCGTTGACGTTGGCGGCGGGAACCTCACCGCCCAGATAGGCCGCGATCACCCTGGGGTCGTTGCGCACCTGCTCGGGCCTCCCCTCGCCAATCTTCCTCCCGAACTCCATGACCACGACATGGGAAGAGACGCTGAGGACGAGACCCATGTCGTGGTCGATGAGCAGGACGGTGGCGCCGAACTCGGCGGGGATCCGCCCGATCACGTCGCCGAGCCAGCCCTTCTGGCTCTCGGCGAGCCCCGCCCCTGGCTCGTCGAGCAGGAGAAGGCTGGGCTCGGCCATGAGCGCTCGCCCCATGTCGACGAGCTTGCGGTCCCCGAACGAGAGCTCACTGGCGCGACGATCGCGGAGGCGAGCGATGTCGAGGAAGCCGAGCACCCGTTCAGCCTGACGCCGCGCCGTGCGCTCGTGAGCGCGGGATGCGGGGAGGCGGAGCATGTTGCCCAAGAGCCCGCTCCGCCCACGGTGGTCAGCGCCCACGAGCATGTTGTCGACCACAGTGAGCTCGCCAAAGAGGGCGACGTTCTGGAAACTCCGCGCGATCCCATGGTGGATGACGCGATACGGCGGCAGACGCAGCACGTCGACCTCCCCGTAGCGGACGCTGCCGTGCTGGGGCCGGTAGAAACCGCTGATGATGTTCAGCACAGAGGTCTTGCCCGCCCCGTTGGGGCCGATCAGGGCGCACACAGCCCCGTCGGCCACGTCGAAGGACAACACGTCGATGGCCTTGACGCCTCCGAAGGACAGCGAAACATCGCGAAAGGCAAGCATCGTCTACTCTCCGCCCGGGGCCGTCGCGGCGATCGCCTCGACCGGGTGCGGCCGTCGCCGTGACCACAACTGCCGCAGCCGCCGTGGCAGCGCTGCCAGGCCGCCGGGGAGCAGGAGTAGGACGATGACCACGGCCGCGCCCACCAGCGCCGGGGTCAATCCGCTTGAGCCAGCCCCGTAGTTCTGCACAACGACAAGGAGCACGGCGCCGGCCATCGACCCCCAGATCGAGGCGAGTCCACCGATGATCACCGCCGCGAAGAAGAAGAGCGACAAGGAGAAGCCGTAGTCGCTGGGCGCCACCAGTCCGTTGAAGTGGGCGAAGAGCCCGCCAGCGACTCCGCAGAAGAACGCGCTGGTGACAAAGAGCACGATCTTCGTGCGGCGGACGTCGATCCCCATCGCGAGCGCCGCAGCCTCACTGTCACGCATCGCCATGACGCTGCGGCCGGTTCTCGTCCCCAGCAAGCTGAGCACCGCGATGAGCGAGAGAGCGACCACGACGAGTGTCAGGTAATACAGGGATAGCGGAGAATCAAAGTCGAAGACGACGATGGTTGGCACGGGAACCGTGAGCCCCTCGGAGCCGTTGGTTATGGCACTCAGGTTGAGTGCGAGCTGCGGCACCGCCAACCCGAAGCCCAGGGTGGCGATGGCGAGGTAGTGGCCGCGCAGTCGTCCCGTGGGCAGGCCGAGAAGGAAACCCACGACTGCCGTGGCCGCTCCGGCGGCCAGCAGTTCGATCGGGACGGGTAGCCCGGCCCGAGGGACTCCGGCATTGGTCATTGTTTGGAAATGCGTTCCGAGCACGGCGACGACGTAGGCGCCGACCGCGAAGAGCCCGGCATGCCCGAGGGAGACCTGCCCGCCATAGCCGACCAGCAGGTTGAGGGTGACAACGACCAAACCATAGATCAAGCATTTCGTCGCCAGTGAGGTCTGGTCGCCGAATAGCTGCGGGAAGACGAGAGCCGCGACGGTGGCGGTCGCCGCGAGCGCCCAGGCGAGCCCGCTCCTGCGCTGACGCGGGCTGAGCCTGGCGAAGCGCGTCACTGGCGGCTGTGGGCGGCGACCCCAAAGAGTCCCTGTGGACGGACATACAGGATCACCACGATCAGCAGGAACACCAGGCTGAGCTGAAGATCGCTCGAGAGGTAGCCGGCGATGAGATCGCTGACGACACCGATGGCGAAACCTCCGACGATCGCTCCCGCCAAGGACCCGAAACCGCCGAGCACCGCGGCGGCGAAGGCGAAGACCGCAATGTTGTCCATCATCGTTGGTGAGAGGCTGACCGTAGGAGCCACCAGGTTGGCCGCCACCCCAGTGACCAGAACGCCCACCGCCCAAGAGGCGGTGATGTAACGCCTCACCCGGATCCCCATCAGCTCAGCAGTGTCACGGTCCTGGGCAATGGCGCGCATTGCCAAGCCGATTCGGGTGCGCTCGAAGAGGAAGTAGAAGGCAGCTCCCAGAATCAGGGTGACAGCGATGATGACGATGTCATTGAGGTCGATGAGGTACGGTCCGAGGACCACCGAGGATCCGTGCACCACCCTTGGGACTTCCTTCGGCGAAAACCCCCAGAGGATGCCGGCGAGACCCTCGATGACGAGCAGCAGTCCAAGCGTCAGCGCGATCTGGATGAGTGGGGCAGCGTTTTCGATGCGACGCAGAAAGAACACCTCGCTGACGCCGCCCAGCAGCAGGGCGGCGCACAGCGCCAGCACCCAGGCGACGACCAAGGGCAATCCGAGCGGGGAGAAGAGTGTCCAGAGCAGCAAGGTGACCACCGTTGCCATGGCTCCGAAGGCGAAGTTGACAACTCCGGACGTCTTGAAGATGAGCACCAGCCCGAGCGCCGCAAGCGCGTAGATGCCACCGAAGCCGAGCCCGCTGAGAACGAGCTGCCCGAACTCTGCCACTACTGCGAGGCAGCGCCGCGGGGCGGGATCACACCGCTAGCCTGAGACGCGCGCCACGGCGTTGGCCCCGGCCTGCACCATGAACATCTGCGTGACGCCCGGGTGCCCGGTGGCGCTGTATGAGATCGTGCCACCGATGGTCTGGAGGTTCTTGATTTGGTTGAGCGCCTGCTCGTAGGAGTCGCGGGTGAGTGAGCCCTGCACCGTGCGCAGTCCCGCGACGGCTACCTGAGCCTCCTGCCATCCCCACCCAGCGAACACGGAGATCGGCTTGCCGGCCTCGTACTTCTGCATGGCATCGGTGAATGTCTTGACGTCAGGGTTGCTCAGGTCTGTGAGTGGCGGGATGAATGCGCCGATGTAGCTCCCCGGGAACTCGCCGGCTGCAGCAGAGAAGGACTGCGGTATCGCCGACACCTGGCTCATCAGGCGTGTCGGATGGAAGTTGATGGCGACCATCGCGTTGAGGAAGGCGATCGTCGGCTGAGGAATCGCCAGGATGATGACGCCATCGACCCCGGCCGATTTGAACTGCTCGGCCTGAGGACCGAAGTTGACCTGAGTGGGGTCGTACGAGATGGCCGGGGCGCCCTGCACGCCCGCTTGGTTGACGCCCGCAAAGAGGCTCTTGCCGAAGTCGTCGTTCTGGTAGAGGACCCCGATCTTGTTGAGATGGAGGGTGTCCTTCGCATAGCTGCCGAGCAGCTTGCCCTCGGTGAGATAGGCGGGCCAGACATTGTACAGGAACGGGCGAAAGGTGCCCGCGAAGGTCGTGGCCCCCGTCTGGACCCCAACGACGGGGACGTTCGCCGGCGCTTGGGCCTGCAGGTTGGCGATGCTCGTGGCGGTGCCATTGCAGGCGACCTCGGCGAAGACATGGTCCTGGGTGATCAGCTGCCGGGTGTCCTGGAGTGCCACGGACGGCGTGTACTGATCGTCGAGGCTGGTGAGCTTGAGCTTGCGGCCCTGGACCCCGCCTTGGTCGTTGACGTAGGCGAAATACGCTTCGACCCCGGACGTGGACTGGCCGTACTGGGCGGCAGGCCCTGACTGCGGTGCGGTCTGTCCGAATAGGATGCTGTTCGACGTCACTCCGGGGGCGCTCGATGCTGCCCCGCCGCCCGACGAACTCCCGCACGCTGCCAGCAGAAGGACGGCGACGCAGACGACGCAGTATGGGAACTGCGCCCGGCAAAGTTCGCCTGGGGCACCACGCCACCGCACGGCCGACCTCCTCCCCGACTATCTCAACCGGTGCAGGTGGCACGTCTGGTTCAAAGGCCAGCCCGCCACCCGGCGGGGGCCATTGTATGGCGGCCGCTTCTGGGTGTCGAGCGCCGCGCCTGGAGACATAGGCGAGCCTAAAAGAATCTCGTCAATCGATGCGACTCGGAGTGCGATCCACCCTCGACCTGTCGATTCCCGTTCAGGGCGTAGGTCGGTGGGGGCGAAGAACTAGCCCGGGAGCACCAGTCGCAGTCGTCAAAGGGGCGTGAGTAGCGCGGTCACTCGGTTGATCTGCAATGCCACGCACGCTGCCCACGCCCGAGGTCCGGGGCAAACGGGAACGAGCGCGCTGGCGGCTGCACCTGGTGTGTCACCGCACCGCTCTCAGGATCGCATCCACGCCACCCTGCAGAGTTTCGGTCATCCTTGTCCAGTTTCCGATCTGTTCGGCCCTTCGGGACGCGAGCTGCTCAAGCGTTTGCAGCTGCCTGAGCCGTGGCGGCCACGGTGCGCCTCATCGATCAACTCGGCGAAGAGATCAGCGCGTGCGATGCCGATCTGCGACGTCAAGGTGCGACGCACCCGTACGTTCCGTTGCTGATGACCGTACCCGGCATCGGCTGGACCTCGCCCGAGGAGGCAATAGAGAACTGACCACCCCGACCCGTGTACCGAACCGACCGTTGACAGCCGGCCCTTCTTCATGGAGAACTGTCTATTCGTGTGGAAGGCCCGAGACTTAGGCTCGCTGCGCCCAACGCTAGGACCCATGGCCAGCGGCTCGCGGGATCGCTCGGAGAGCAGGCGGCACGTCCAGAGGCCTAACCCGGCTGACAGTGAAAACATCCTGGCGCAAGCCGACGGCCGAATTGCACACTTTGTAAGGGCGCTGAAACCGCCCGACAGAAAGGATCTCGGGCGGTAGGTCAGCCACGGGTCAGAGTAGTGCGGCGGCGACCTCGGCGTCGAGGGTCGCCACCAGCTCAGCCGCCGGCGGTTCGCGAGCGAGCCGAGCCCCTTGACCGCCGAGGTACCAGCCGTAGCCCTCGACGCGGCGGAAGTCTGCGGTCAGCCCGCGCTGCACCTCGTAGGGCGCCGGAGGCGGTCCGGCCGCGAGCTCGGCGATGAAGGCGGTCCGTGCGCCCCGAGCCGGCCGGCCCGTGTACGCGTCCGTCACCACGGTCGGCAGCTCTCGAAGCGCGCGTCGCCAGGGAGCAGAGGCACCGGACTCGGGACAGAAAAGGAAGGCCGTCCCGAGCTGGACGCCTTCGGCCCCCAGGGCGAGGACCGCCGCGATCCCGCGCCCGTCGATGATCCCACCCGAGGCGACGACTGGCACCGAAACCGCCTGCACGACCTGCGGCACGAGCGCGACTAGCCCGACGAGCCCGTCCTCGAACGAGCCGATAAACGTGCCCCGGTGGCCGCCTGCCTCCGCCCCCTGGGCGACAACGACGTCGACGCCGACCTGCTCGAGCGCCACCGCCTCCTCCGGGGTCGTCGCCGTGCCCATCAGGACGACCCCGTCGAGCCCGTTGAGTGGCGGGATGCCGAACGTGAAGCTGAGCGCCGGCACCCGCTCTTCCGCCACGACCGCGAGCTGGTCCTCGACCGTCCAGCCCCGCGGTGATGTCGATTTTGGCTCCGGCAGGCCAAGGCGTTCGCGGTGCCGTGCCAACGCGTGCCTTATCGCCTCGACCGCGTTTGGATGCACCTCAACCGGCGAGAGTGGGGCGAAGACGTTGACTGCGAACGGCCGGCGGGTCCGCTCCCGAACGGCTCGAATCGCCTGGCGCAACTGATCAGGTGAGAGGATTGCGCCCGCGATTGACCCGAGCCCCCCGGCCTCCGACACGGCGACAGCCAGTTCGATCGTCGACGGCCCGCCAGCCATCGGCGCCTGCACGATCGGGTAGCGGATACCGAGCAGTTCCGTCAGCTCGGACTGTGGCCAGCGCACGCTCTCCATGCTACCCAGGGCCGGCTCACCCGGAACGCACGCCGGCCTCGTATTGAGGCCTCACCGCGCAGCGATACCAGGGCGCCCGAACGGTTCCGATGCTGTCAACCTCGTCTCGTTGACGGGGCCCTGATTACCTTTCAGGGCGCGCGCCAACCGAGGCCCTCCCGCCGGAGGTGATCGCCGTCGCCGTCGAGATCGCGATTGAGCACGGTCACTCGAGCTCCTCGGAGAGAGGGGGAGACGACTCGCCCGACTTCCAGAGCGCGCTCCTAGGGGTGGGCTTACCGCTCGCGCTGGCAGGTAACGTGCCGCGTCTTGGGCGTCGGCATCCCAGACTTTGGCCGGATTGGTTTGTCCCTAATCGCGTGTGGCTCGTGGGCGATCACGCCGTGCTCGTGCCCGCCGCTAACTCCACCACGTCTCGTCCTCACACGTCTCACACCGCCGACACCTGCGGAGCGGCCAGCGGCCGGCTCCCTCCACGTCGTAGTGTCCCGGCCATGAGCGACGGGCACCCCAACGCGATCGCGTATCGCAGAACGGCGGACGCGTTCCGCTCCGGCGATCAGGCTGAACTGGCGTCCCTGATCGCCACCGACGTGGTTTAGCACGTCCCCGGCGCGCATTCCATGGCGGGGGACATCCGGGGACGTGACCAACTCGTCGCATGGCTCCGCCAGCTGCGGGCAAAGGGCTTCTAGCTCACCGAGCACGATGTATTCGGCAACGACGAGCACGTCTGCGCGCTCAGCATGATGGGTGCTCAGCGTGGCGGCATGGATGTACAGACGCACGTGGTTAGTCTCTTCCACTACCGCGAGGGACGGCAGCTCGAACGGTGGTTCTATCCCGATGATCCTGCCGCGTGGGAGCTGATTTTCGCGGAGTAGCTGGGAGAGTTCAGCGCACGCCGTTTCGGAGCTTCTGTGATTTCGCAGTCGGAGTCCGCTGCGAGTGCCGGCAGCCGGTATCCGGCCTACCCACCGGTGCTGAGACTAGTGTCCGATTCGCCCGGCAAGACGCGGGTGTTGTAGTACGTGAAGATCGACACGGCAGTCACGGCGCCGAGGCGGAGCACGCGCGTGATATTTGGCGGCTCGGCGCGGGGCCCGTAGATCCACTTTCGTCAGGTAGTGGTTCCAGGATTTGCTAGACCGCTACTCTCAGCGGGGAGGGGGGTGGAGGCGCCAATTGGTGGGTCAGAGAGCGGTCGTTCGGGCCAGCGGCCGTCTGTCTCGGCGTCGTTTAGTTCTCACTATCCATCCCAGTCTCAGTCGGTAGAGCGCTCGCCTTCCAAGCTGGATCGCGCGTTCGAGTCTCGTCTCCCGCTGTCAGCAGCTCTCGGCGGCCCTCAGCGCTGACAAGCGACAGCATCGTCGGACGTCGATGTGTGAGCATTGGCACGGAAGAACGGTCCTACTGTCGAGGTGAAGCATGAGCAGTGCCGACAACGTCGAAGTCCTCGCACCGGCCGGGCAGCGCGGTGCCGGTGTGCTCACTCCAGAAGCGCTCGACTTCGTCGCCGGTCTGCAGCGACGATTCGCCGACGCACGGGAACGGCTGCTTGCTGCTCGCGCGGAGCGCCAAACGCGGTTGAGCGCGGGCGAAGAGCCGGGATTCCTTGCAGAGACACGAGACATCCGCGAGGGCGACTGGCGCATCGCTCCGACTCCGGCAGACCTGCAAGACCGCCGCGTCGAGATCACCGGACCAGCCGAGCGCAAGATGATCATCAATGCGCTCAACTCCGGCGCCCGAGTCTTCATGGCCGACTTCGAGGACTCTCTCTCACCAACCTGGGAGAATGTCGTGGAGGGACAGGTCAATCTCATCGACGCGGTCGAGCGGACCATCGAGTTCACGTCGCCCGAGGGGAAGACGTATCACCTCGCGGAGCGCACCGCGACGCTGGTCGTCCGCCCGCGGGGCTGGCACTTGCTCGAGCAGCACGTCTTAGCGGATGGCCAGGCGCCGGCGGCAGCTCTCTTCGATGTCGGACTCTTTCTCTTCCACAACGCTGCCCGCCTCCTCGACCGCGGAAGCGGTCCCTATCTGTATCTGCCCAAGCTCGAGGGCCATCTGGAGGCGAGGCTGTGGAATGACGTCTTCACTCACGCTGAGCAGGAGCTCGGCCTTCCCTTCGGCTGCATCAAGGCGACGGTGTTAATTGAGACCACCCTAGCGGCCTTTGAGATGGACGAAATCCTCTTCGAGCTGCGCGACCATGCCGCGGGGCTCAACGCCGGCCGTTGGGATTACATCTTCAGCATCATCAAGAAGTTTCGCGAGCGGCCGGACCTGGTCTTGCCCGACCGCGCTCAGGTCACCATGGCGGTTCCGTTCATGCGCGCGTACACGCAGCTGCTGGTGCGGACCTGCCACCGCCGGGGTGCACATGCGATTGGGGGAATGGCCGCCTTCGTACCCAGCCGACGCGATCCTGCGATCAACGAGAAAGCCATCGCGCAGGTGCGCAGCGATAAGGAGCGTGAGGCGGGAGACGGATTCGATGGCACGTGGGTGGCCCACCCCGATCTCGTTCCGGTCACCGCCGAGGTGTTCGACAGCGTCCTTGGGAATCGCCCTCACCAGCTCGATCGCCTCCGCGAGGACGTCGAGGTGGTGGCGGCCCAGCTCCTCGACGTTGGCATCGACGGTGGCGCAGTCACCGAGGCTGGACTGCGCAACAACGTGAGCGTCGCCCTCCAGTACCTCGAGTCCTGGCTGCGCGGCGTCGCGGCGGTGACCATCTTCAACCTCATGGAAGATGCTGCCACTGCCGAGATCGCGCGCTCGCAGATCTGGCAGTGGATCCATCACGGCACACGCTGTGATTCAGGCGAGTTGGTGACGGCTGAGCTCGTGTCCGAGCTTGCCAGCAACGAGCTGGCGCGCCTCCTCTCTGGCGCCGGCGACGGCGCATTTGCCGGTGGCCGATGGGAAGACGCGCGCGGACTCTTCGAAGAGGTGTCGTTGAGCCGAGACTTCGTTGAGTTCCTCACCATCCCGGCGCAGCGCCGCTTGTGATAGCCGGGGCCACCGGCTCCAGCTGACGACGGCAGGAAAGAAGTAGGTAGAAGGATTCATGGCGGCAGCGGGGCGAGCACGGTAACGATGCGGCCGATCGACGCTGTGGGCAGCCGAAGCCCACGAGCCCCTCGAGCAAGGCTCCGAACGCCCCAGGTCGACTGGCGCCTGCCACTGCGTGACCGCGAGGCCGAGCGTCACCGCGGCACCGACGATCGTCGCCGCTCACGCCGTGACCCGAAAGACGGCGAGATGGACGAGCTGGACGATCAGCGGCACGAGCGCGATCAGCGGTGTGTCAGAGAGAACCGGGTTGCTCCCAGGGTCAAGTACCGGGTGGACGGCAGAGGCGGCGACCATTTCCTCCTCCGGGCTGTGACC
>CATPCA010000174.1 GCA_955652545.1 Candidatus Dormiibacterota bacterium | reverse complement strand
GGCGGATTCGCTGGGCCGCGGGCCCGTTGTGCGTTTCTTCGCGTCTGTCTTTCTCTCGCTGTACGGTGATTGGCTGACTACGGTTGCTCTTGTCGTGCTCCTGTACGAACTCACGGGCACGCCGGCGGGGCCCGCGGGATACCTCCTCGCCAGAGTTGCCCCCCGCGTCATTGGCCCGTGGATCGGCGGCAGCCTCGCTGACCGCCTCTCTCCACGGCGCGTGATGATCAGCGCCGGTCTCATCCAGGGGGGGTTGACAGCCTCCCTCGTGTTCGCCGACCGTGCTCACTCTGTCTGGGCACTGTATGCAGCGGTGGCAATCGCCCAGTTCGTGGGCTCGCTGGCCCGACCGAGTCAGGGTGCGCTGCTGCCCACGCTGGTCTCCGCCGTCCGGCTGAACCAGGCCAACGCTCTGTATTGGACCTTCTTCAGCAGCAGCATCTTCGTCGCCCCCGCGATCGGAGCGTTGCTGCTGGTGCACACGGGCCCGGACGTGCTGTTCCTCATCGACGCAGGGACGTTCGCGGTCGCCGCGATGCTGATCATGACCGTCCCGTCCGGCGGTCTTGCTGACTCGCCCGCCTCACCGCAACGTGCAGGTCTGCCGAATCCATCCACTTTCGCATTGGGCGCGCGGGACCCTGTCATCCGCCTGGTCGCGGCTTCGAACTTCGCCATGGGTCTCACGGTGACGGTTGCCCAGGCTCTCCTCGTCGTGGCTGCCCGCGAGCGGTTCGGCAGCGATGCCTCCGTGGGAATCCTGTATTCCGCTGTCGGCGTGGGTGGAATAGTCGGCGGCCTGTTGGCGCTGAGGTGGATACCGCCTCGCCTACGCATCAGGCTGGTCATCTTCACCGCCGCCATCATCAACGTCACAGCTTTCGCGGCGTTTGCCGCTGTCACGCAACGCTTCGTCGGCCTCGCGCTGCTCGCAGTAAGCTCTGTGGCCGGCGCAGGCTTCGACGTATGGGGGATCACCGAAATCCAACGACGCGCGCCGCCGCGGTACGCCGGCCGCTTCAACGCGATTCCGTGGGCCGCCCAGTACGCGGGGATGCTGGTCGGAGCGATGTGGGCGCTGGGCACCAGCTCGGTGTTCCACTGGGACCTGGCGCTCGAGCTGGCCTGCCTCGCGATGGCCATCCTGATTAGTGTGGTTGGCATCACCGTCCACGACGAACCGGCGGCGAAACTCATCGAACCTGAGCTAGCGCCCGTGCCTCAGTCGTCGGTGAGTGCGTAGGTCAGCAGCCCGCCGATCAGGCTGACGTTCTTGTTGAAGTGCACCAGCTGCATGCGTCGGGCAGCCGGGTCGTTCTGGTTCCAGAACTGGTGACCGCTGTACGTCGTCGGGACCAGCGCGGCGGCGAGCCCGAGCGCAGCAAGCCGCGGCTTGACGCCGAGCGCGAGCGCGGTTCCACCGGCCAACATCGAGCCACCGTTGATCCGCACCATCAGGTGGGGTTGGGGCAGCGGCAGCGTCTTGGCCACGACATCGGTGCGATGCCCGGGGTTGGTGAGGGTGTCGTAGCCGGCGACCAGGAAGATCTGGGCAAACAGGCAGCGGGCGAGGAATCTAAGGAAGCCCATCAATGTCTCCTCATGGGTGTCGACGCGCCCCCATCGTACGCAGCCGGTTCGCCGCCATCGTGGAGCACGGTGCAACTGCGCCAGAATGCACGATCTCATCCGTGTTCACCGGGAGGAGATCCTCGTGGCCGATTCCGTCTATCGCGTCACCGAGCTGGTCGGCGTCAGCACCGATTCATGGGAGGACGCCGCACGTCGCGCCATCGAGACCGCGTCCTCGACCCTGCGCGACCTCCGCGTCGCCGAGGTGGTGAAGCTCGACGTCACCATCGAGGACGGCAAGGTCGCGCGCTTCCGCACCCGCCTCAACGTCTCGTTCAAGTACGAGCCCGGCGCCTCGTAGTCACCTCGGGCAACCCTGCGCCGGCTAGGGCATGCGCAACCTTGTCGAGGCCGAACGCCTCGACGGGCCCGCGCGCCCCGGCTGGGCTGGGCCCTTCCTGCAGCTGCCGCGCGCCCCAGAGGAGCAGACGGGCGGTGAGCGTGTAGCCGTCCACACCGTGGAGGCGCACCGTGGCGAGCTCCTCCTGGTTGGCATCACGCGCCACGGCGACGAACGTCGACCTCGTCCGGGCCCGAGCAGGCGCATCAGGACCACCGGTCGAGCCGGGCAGGAGCCGTTCCGAGGCCCGGTCGATGAGCCGCGGAATGCCGGGCAGCTTCTCCACAGCGGCCTGACCAGCGCCGGCAACCTGCATGCCCTTGGTCAGCGGGCCGAACCAGCCGAGGTAGGTGCCCACGGTGCGCAGCCGGGGGAAGCTTCGGGGCAGGCCGAAGTGCTCCGAACCACCGAACGACAGTGCCTCAACCTGCTTGCTGCCGGTGTCGAACCGGGCGGTGCGGACGCCGCCGCGCTCGGTGACGAGCTCGCCGTCGCGCCACGAGAAGCTGGGAGCGCGGACGGCACCAACCAAGGAGGCAAGCGTGCCGCCACTCCACCGCCCGCCGCTGCTGAAGTAGCCGATGTCGACCTGAACCGCCGCCGGTCCGGCCCTCTCGAGCGCGAGTGCGCCGGCGACGTGGCCGGGCACGCAGTCGTAGCCAAAAGCCGGGAGCAGCGTCACGCCGGCTCGCTGCGCCGGCGGACCGAACTCCTCGAAGATCCGCCGCACAAAGCTCGGTTCGCCGGTTGAGTCGATGTAGTGCGCGGTGCGGTCGATGGCCGCGCGCACAGCCGGCTCGCCGAACCTCGCGAACGGACCAACGGTGCTGATCAGCACATCGCCGGCATCGACGAGAGCGGCAACCGATGTGGGGTCGTCGACGTCGGCCGTCGCGACGGCGAAATCACCATCCAGCGTCGCCGCGAGACGCTCCAGGCGGGAGCGGTCGCGGCCGGCAAGAACTGCCGGAACCCGCGCCGCGGCCAGCTCTTCCGCCGTCAGGGTGCCGGTGTAGCCGGTTGCACCAAAGAGAACGATCCTTCCTGCCATTGCGCGGCGGAGTCTACGAGCGCCGGCCTGCCCGGGCGCGCGCGCAAGCGGTGCAGACGACGCAAAATGTCGGAGCAGTCCAGCACGGAGGAGGGCCGGCATGTCTGAGATGGTCCGTCGCGGCAGCTATCGCAGCCGGGGCCAGCGCCTGTCGTACACGATCCACGGCGCCGGTGATCGACCGGTCGTCCTCCTGCCCGGTCTGCTGCTGCCGGCACGGATGAACACACCGCTGGCCGAACACCTCGCCGCGCGCGGGCACCGCGTGATCCTGCTCGACCCACTCGGCCAGGGCGCCTCAGCGCGGCCGCGCGACATGTGGCGGTATTCCATGACCCTGTTCGCCACGGACACAGTCGCGCTGCTCGACCACCTCGAACTCGAGCAGGCCGTGGTCGGCGGCACCTCGCTCGGAGCCAACATCACGCTGGAGGTGGCCTCGCTGGCGCCCGAACGGCTCCGCGGCATGATCATCGAGATGCCCGTTCTCGACAACGCGCTGGTCGCCTCCGCCTTGGCCTTCGCGCCGCTGCTGGTCGCGGTCACCATCGGTGAGCCGTTGATGCGCGGTGTGGCGGCGGTGGCGCGGCGGATCCCGCTGGGGAGGGTGTCGTTCAACCTCGGCATCCTGCTCGATGCGCTGGCCCAGGACCCCGGGCCGAGCGGGGCGCTGATGCAGGGGCTGTTCTTCGGGCGCACCGCCCCGCACCGCGACGAACGGCACACGTTCACCGCACCGGCGCTGGTGATCGGTCACCATCGCGACCCCGTCCACCCCTTCTCCGACGCCGGCATGCTGGCCCGAGAGTTGCCCAACGGCCGGCTCGTCGAGGCGAGCTCGATCCTCGAGATGCGCATGAGGCCCGACCGGCTGTACGGGCAGATCGACCG
>CATPCA010000173.1 GCA_955652545.1 Candidatus Dormiibacterota bacterium | reverse complement strand
CGCGTCTCCGCCTCGAGGTGACCGGCGGCCATCGCGCCGATCGAGTGCAGCGGACGCATCGCCGGCGGCGCGTCCGGCAGCGGCTCGCGTGAATGGCGCGTCAGCCGCAGGTAGTTGACGGCGCCGATCACCGCAATGACCGCCCCGGCCCAGGCGATGTTACCGATGGTGCGGTGGATGGTGAGTGGGAGCTGGGTGGGGTTGAGGACCTGGTTGAGGATGCTGGTGTCGCCACCGTTGGGGGTCAGCATGAACGACGCCACCACGTCGATGAAGAACATCTGCCACCAGAGCGAGATATTGAGCAGCACCAGCAGCGCCAGTCGCGTCCGCCGGTTGTCGTGCAACCGGTCCCAGTTGGCGTAGAGGGTGTACAGCAGCACGATCTCGGAAAGGAAAAAGGCCGCCTCGAACACCAATACCCAGAAGGCCACCTGCTGCAGCGCCGTCCAGAAGATCGCCCACAGCCCGGTGAGGACGAAGAGGATGAAGAGGATCGCGATCGCGGAGCCGAAGCTGAAGAGGTAGGTCTGCGACGTGACCAGCATGTGCGCGAGCCGTCCGTGACGCTCGTCCTTGCGCGCCATCGAGATCGCCTCGGACACCGCCGCCAGCGTGGACGAGCCGGTGAGGAAGGTGGCGATCTGGATGTGCACAAGCGCAACCACCGCAACGACCACGCCGTTGGTGAGGATGCTGCCGCCGACCGGCGACAGGGAGGCGAGCGCAATGCGGCCGCTCACAGGTTGTACAGCCTGTTGATGCCGAGGATAGCGAAGAAGATCACCGTGAACACCATGAACAGCGCCGGGATGATGACCTCGGGGCGGCGCAGCGGACGGCGTTCCGGCGAGCGGTCGATGAAGGGCAGATAGAGCAGGAGCGCCGCGCCGATGCCGAGCACACCGAAGCCACCGATGGCGATCAGCGGGTTGGTCGGCGCCACCACGAGGACCTGGTCGAGCGGGAGAAAGACCCACTCCGGCGTCGGCACGTAGGTCAGCGTGGCCGGGTCGGCCGGGCCATCGAGCGGGGCGCCCGAGATCAGCCCCATGACGAAGATGACGGCGATGAGCCCCGTGCTCAAAGCCACATCCTTGAAGAGCTGGTTGGGGAAGAACCCCACTGTCTGCCTGGGCGCGGCGTAGCGCCGCTCGATCCGCTTGGTCGGGTATGGCGGCTCGGCGCGGCGAATCCTCTCCCCGATCTGCTTCTCCTCGTCCTCGCCGGGGTCGGTGTCGTAGTTGACCCACGCGCCGAACTCGCCGTGGCGGCGCAGCAGGTAGAGGTGTGCTCCGATGAAGCTGAGCAGCAGGAATGGCAGCACCCAGATGTGGATGGCGAAGGTCCGCGTCAGGGTGATCGGACCGACGAAGTCGCCCCCACGCCACAGGGTGCGGATGCCGTTGCCGATGAAGGGAAGGTAGTGCGGGATGTTGGTCACCACCACGGTGGTCCAGTACGCCGCCTGGTCCCAGGGCAGCATGGCGCCGGAGATCGCCAGGCCGAGCACCAGGAAGAACAGCACCGCCCCGGAGACCCAGTTCAGCTCGCGCGGCCGCTTGTAGCTGGCCGAGAGGAAGGTCCGGAGCATGTGCAGTCCAATCACGAAGATGAGCGTGTAGGAGCCCCAGAGATGCAGCCCGCGCACCCACGCGCCGAATCCGTCGCTGCTGCGCAGGTAGTCGAGGCTGTTGAAGGCGTCGTTGACCGAGGGCACGTAGTCGAGCAGCAGGAAGATGCCGGTGAAGAGTTGCATCAGGATCAGCGCCAGCGTGGCGCTGCCCAGCGCATATGCCCATCCCCCTTTCTTCGGGACCGCCTCGTACAGGCCCTTGTGGAGCAGTTCGGTGGCCCCGGTGCGATCCTCGAACCACTCCATCCCCGCGCGCATTCGCGTCTTGAACGGACGGGTGATCCAGCGGCTGACCAGCATGGCTAGATGGACTCGTCCAGCTGGTTTTCGATCTCGAGGATGGTGCGGCCGGACGCGTCGGTGTGGGTGCGGTGCACCCATTGCGGCAGCGGCTGCGGTGGCGGTCCGCCGACGTTGTGGCCGTCGATGTCGTAGAGACCGCCGTGGCACGGGCACAGGAAGTTGCCAAGCCCCGGGTCCCAGTGCACGTCGCACTGCATGTGCGTGCAGATGTTGCTGAAGGCGAGCATCCGGCCGTCAGGCTTCTTGACGACGTAGACGATCCTCCTGACCGGCGGCGTCGGGTAGCCGGTGCCGACCGGGACGTCGGCCACCAACGGGGTCGGCCGGTTGATGGGGACGTTGTCGATGGGCCCGACGGTGACCCACGTCGTCTTCTGCTTGGTGAAGAGCGGGCTGAGCAGGAACCCAACGGCCGGAACGCTGAGCATCACGCCGACAAGACCCATGCCCAGCCCGGTGCCACGGATCAGCGCTTCTCTGCGGGTCAACTGCTTCACGGGCCGCCACCCCCCTGGATGGCGAGCATCCCGCCGATCGCGGTGGCGTACATGCCGGCGACGGCCAGGAAGCTCACAGTCACCGCGCCGGCGATCACCGCCGCCGGCCCGTGAGCACCGCTTCGCCAGAGCCGGCGCACGCCGACCAGGGCATACGCGGTGCCCAGGACCACCAGGAGCAGGATTGCGGACAGCAGCAGGGAGTAGTACCAAGCGGCCTGGAACTGTCCAGCGCGGGCGAGCATCGGGTGGATCACGGGTACAGCCCAGGCGGTGGGGTGTACTGCTTGTGCGCATCCACCTGGCGCAGCTCGCCGTAGACGGCGTAGTCGCCGCGGGCGTGTTCCTTGATGTAGCCCATCAGCAGCGTCGTCGCCACCGAGAGCGTGCCGATGGTGACCAGCGCGTTGCGTCCGATCCGCGATGCCGAACCGGTCACGCGGATGGAGTCGTCCTGGCGCGTCCTGCGGCCGCGGAAGCGCAGCGCGAGGTTGACCGCGGTGGCGACCATCGCGACACCGAGCCCCACGTAGCGCAACTGGTTGACGCTGTCGCCGAGCACCGCACTGGGCAGGGAGGCAACCGTCATGCCGGCGAGCGACAGGACGATCGCCGCCCAGCTGATCGCGGACCATTCGCGCGGGCCGCCGTCCTCGCTGGCCAGGGCGATGTTGCCCCCGATGAAAAGCGCGCCCACCAGGCACTCTTGCGCGACCATGAACGACGCGGTGCCGCCGCTGAGCAGGTTGTCGAAGAAGCCCGGCTCACTCTGCTTGATCATCTCGATGAGCACGAATCCCTCGATGGGCATGATCAGCGCGAAGAGGAGACCCACGCGGAGGTTGACCCGCGCTGCCCACGACTGGAACGAGCGCTCGGCGGCGTCCCCGCGACCCCGCCAGAGTCGCAACGCCGCGTAGGCCGCGCAGAACAGTGCCGTCCAGCTGATGTTGCCGGTGAGCCGGTGCAACAGCAGCGGCCAGTACACCGGGTTGAACACCGGCTCGGTGAGCCCGGCGTTCACCGGGTTGATCAGGTAGGCGTCGATGCCGACGATCAGCACCATGAACAATGTCTGAAGCGCAGCCACTGCCGTCCCCAGCACGGCGTGGCGTCGCGGCCTCATCGAGGCGAATGAGTTGCGATACCAGACCAGCAGAGGGGCGAGCAGCACAAAGAGACCGAAGGCCACGGCCACCAGCCAGAGGAACTTGTTGACCAGCTGGCCGAACTCGTTGGCCCACAGCCCGGTGAGCAGCACCACCGCGAAGACCGCGAACGTCACCCCGAGGCTGAACACCAGGTAGTAGCTGTTGGCGAGGCTGCGCGCATAGCGCGCGGTTCGGGGATCCCCGGTGACAACGTGGTGCCACTCCGCCGCGATCGCCAGGGTGATCGCCCCGAGGCTGAACTCGGCGATGGCGATGTGGATGACGAAGGCGATCCCGACGGACACGTTGTTGCCGATCCCAGGGAAATCAGGCGTCGTGACCTGGAGGCCCAGCACGTCAGCCGTCCGGGATCGGCGCGGTCATCCTCCGGCCCAGGTCGTCGACCACCGGCGCGGTGATCTCGTTGAGTCCGCCGCCTCGGTGGGCCGTGCCGGTCAGCGTCGCATTCGTGCCCGCGGCCGGGGCGCGGTGAACCGGACAGCCACCGGTCGCCGGCGGGTCTTCCACACCCACCGGGCAGCGCGGCTGCTCGGTCGCCGTCTCACCGTTGCGCTGCATGCGGGCCCGCGCCTCGGCGATGCCAGCCTCGACGTGGATGACGCCGACCTGCGGGGCACCGAGCACGATCGCGAGGCGCTCGACCTGCTCGGTGGCGAGGTTGCGCAGGAAGCCGGCCGGGATGCGATCCATCCGGTCGTCGGCCTCGTCGGTCCACGGCAGCCGGCGGCGCTGGTTGACCTGCGGCCCGGTGTGGCGTTCGGTGCCGAGCGGGGCACGGTGGGGACCGGCGTTCTCGTCGAGCGCGTCGAGCTCGGGCAACACGAACGGTTCGGCCACCTCCGCGGTGATCGCCGGCAGGCGCCGGGTCCGGGCGTGCTTCTCCACGATCGCCTTGACGCGG
>CATPCA010000172.1 GCA_955652545.1 Candidatus Dormiibacterota bacterium | reverse complement strand
GTACCCCCCTTGGCGATGTCCGCGTAGCTCTTAAACTTCGCCATCCCCTTGGCTTCCTGGGTCGCCAGAATCGCCGCGGTCAGAGTGGTCTTGCCGTGGTCGATGTGACCGATCGTGCCCACGTTGACGTGGGGCTTGCTGCTGTCGTACTTCTTCTTGCCCATCTCTGCTCTCGTGTCTCCGCTTTTCTGCTGCTCTTCTGCTGGTTATGCCTTGGACTTGGCGATGATCTCTTCCGCGATGCTCATGGGAAGAGCCTGGTAGTGGTCGAATTCCATGGAATAGGTGGCGCGGCCCTGAGTCATGCTGCGCAGCTCGGTCGCATAGCCGAACATGGACGCGAGTGGCACGTGAGCATGCACCATCTGCGAGGTTCCGCGCCCCTCCATGCCCAGGATGGTGCCGCGCCGCCCGCTCAGGTTGCCCATCACGTCACCCATGTACTCCTCGGGCATGCTCACGTCGACCTTCATGATCGGCTCGAGCAGCACCGGCTTGGCCTTGCGCATCCCGTCCTTGAAGCCCATCGAACCGGCGATGGAGAACGCCTGCTCGTTCGAGTCGACGTCGTGGTACGAGCCGTCGACGAGGTAGACCTTGACGTCCACCACCGGGTAGCCGGCGAGGACGCCGTTGGTGAGCGTGTCCTCGATGCCACGCCCGGTTGGCGCGATGTACTCGCGGGGAACTGAACCGCCGACGATCTTGCTGATGAACTCGAAGCCCTTGCCCGGGTCGTTGGGCTCGAGCTCGAGCTCCACATGCCCGTACTGGCCGCGACCGCCTGACTGCCGGACGAATCGGCCGGTGCCATGGGCCTTGGCCGTGATGGTCTCGCGGTAGGCGACCTGGGGCTTGCCGACATTGGCGTCGACCTTGAACTCGCGCAGCATGCGGTCGACGATGATCTCCAGATGGAGCTCGCCCATCCCGCTGATGATGGTCTGGCCGGTCTCGTCGTCTGAGCGCACCCGGAAAGTCGGGTCCTCCTCGGCGAGCTTCTGCAGGGCGACGCCCATCTTGTCCTGGTCGGCCTTGGTCTTGGGCTCGACCGCCACCGAGATGACGGGCTCAGGGAAGCTCATCGACTCGAGGATGATCGGGTGGTGCTCGTCGGAGAGCGTGTCACCCGTCGTCGTCTTGCGCAGGCCGATGGCGGCGGCGATGTCGCCGGCGCGCACCTCCTCGATCTCCTCGCGATGGTTGGCGTGCATCTGGAGGATGCGGCCGACGCGCTCGCGCTCTCCCTTGGTGGCATTGAACACGTAGCTACCGCTGCGCAGCACGCCGCTGTAGACCCGGAAGAAGGTCAGCTTGCCGACGAACGGGTCGGTGGCGATCTTGAAGGCCAGAGCTGAGAAGGGATCCTCGTCGCTCACGTGACGCGTCTCGAGCTTGTTGTCGAGCAGGCCCTCGATGGCGGGCTTGTCGAGTGGCGAAGGGAGGAAGTCGACGACCGCGTCGAGCATTGGCTGCACGCCCTTGTTCTTGAGGGCGCTGCCGCACAGCACGGGCACGAGCTTGGTGGTCACCGTGCCGGTGCGCAAGCCGCGGATGATCTCCTCGGCGGTGAGCTCGTCGCCCTCCAGGTACTTCATCATGAGGTCGTCGTCGCACTCCGCGACCGCCTCGAGGAGCATGTGCCGGTACGCAGCGACAGCGTCGGACATCTCGGTGGGGATCTCGGCGCGTGTGCTCGCGGTGCCGAGGTCGTCGGTGTAGGTGATCGACTCCATGCGCACTAGGTCGACGACGCCCTTGAACTCCGACTCGGAGCCGATCGGCAGCTGGATGCAGACGGGGTTGGCGCCGAGGCGCTCGCGGATGCTCGCCACCGACGCATAGAAGTTGGCCCCGACCCGGTCCATCTTGTTGATGAAGCAGATGCGCGGCACGTCGTAGCGGTCGGCCTGGCGCCAGACCGTCTCCGACTGGGGCTCGACGCCGGCGACGGCGTCGAACACAGCCACGGCGCCATCGAGGACGCGGAGGCTGCGCTCCACCTCCATGGTGAAGTCCACATGCCCGGGCGTATCGATTATGTTGATTCGATGGCCGCGCCATTCGGCAGCTGTCGCGGCCGACGTGATGGTGATGCCGCGCTCCTGCTCCTGCACCATCCAGTCCATGGTCGCTGCGCCCTCGTGGACCTCGCCCATCTTGTGGATGCGGCCGGTGTAGAAGAGCACGCGCTCGGTCGTGGTGGTCTTGCCCGCGTCGATGTGGGCCATGATCCCGATGTTGCGGGTCTTCTCGAGCGGGAACGCGCGGGTTGCGACAGCCATCTCTAATACCGGAAGTGGCTGAAGGCCTTGTTCGACTCCGCCATCTTGTGGGTGTCCTCGCGGCGCTTGATCGAGGCACCGACCCCGTTGGCCGCGTCCATCAGCTCGCCGGCGAGGTTGTCGGCCATGCTCTTGCCGTTGCGGGCCCGCGCGTACCTGATGATCCAGCGCCGCGCCAGGGCGGCACGGCGGTCGTGGCGGATCTCGACCGGCACCTGGTAGGTGGCCCCGCCGACCCGCTTGGGCTTGACCTCGAGCACGGGTGTGACGTTGCGCATCGCCTGCTCGAAGACGTCCAGCGGCTCGCGGCGTTGTGAGCGGCGAATCCGTTCAAAGGCGTCGTAGACGATCCGCTCGGCTGTGCTCTTCTTGCC
>CATPCA010000171.1 GCA_955652545.1 Candidatus Dormiibacterota bacterium | reverse complement strand
CCGGCGAACGCGATCCGGCCGAGCTTCACCAGGTACACGGTGGGCACGACGGTCACGGCGTACGCCCGCACCGCGTTGAAGGTGGGATCGAGCAGCATCGGATAGGAGCACCCCGGGGCGAACTGCTGGCGGAAGGCGTTGATTGTGGTCGCAGATTCCTTGGCGGCGTCGACGGCGAACACCGGTACCTTCTCTGTGCACAGCTGGGCGGCGACCTGCTGACAGTGAGCACAGCCGGCGCCGAAGAATTCGAGCACGTACGGCTCGCCACGGGCCGCCGCGGGCAGGTGGACCGCCCCACCACCGGCGGCGTCGAGGTCGACCGCCGGGGTGCTGGTGCCAACTGCGAGGAGGCTGGGTTGCGGGCGGATGAAGAAGAACATCAGCGTCAGCAGCACGACGCCGACGACGAAAAACACCCAGGCTCGGAGCCACTGACGACGTGTCGGCCGGCGGCTCATTCCCAGGTACCCGACCGGGCGTTCCCCACCGACGGGGAGGTCGGGCATCAGTGGAGCGCGGTCGCGCCCCCGCCGGCGAGCGAGAGCAGCGGCCCGGCGAACGCGGCGAGCAGCAGCCCAAGCACCGCCGCGGTCCATGCCGTGACCCTGGAGAGCAGGGGCGTGGTCGTCACCGCGAACGGCGCCTCGTTCTCGTCCTCCGCATACATGGCCGACAGCCAGCGGAAAAGCGCGACACCGCAGAGCGTGACCGCCACCCCGGCGGCGGCCACGACCCACCCGGCGCCGGCGTCGAGCGCCGCCTCGGCGACGAGCACCCGAGCGATGAACCCCGCCAGCGGGGGCAACCCGGCCAGTGCGAGCAGCGCCAGCGCGAGGAAGCCGGCGGTGGTCGGGGCACGGCGTCCTGCGCCGCGGTACGCGTCGATGCCTGTGCCGAGGCCGGCCGAGTCGAAGATGCCGGCGAGGAGGAGCGCGGCGACCAGCGACGTGGCCGCACCCATCAGCGCGTAGAGCAGCGCGGTCGGCCCCGCGCCGGCCTGTCCCGAGATGCCCTTGCCGGTGGCCGCCACCGCGAGCAGGAGGAAGCCACCCTGCACGATGGAGAGGTCGGCGATGAGGCGGCGGATGGTGCTCGCCCGGATGGCCAGGACGCCGCCCGAGAACATGGCGACGACGGCGAGCACGTCGACGAGGATCGTCCAGCGCGAACTCCCGGCGCCGAAGCCCTCCACCGCATACCGCGCCAGGACGGCCGAGCCGGTGACGACCCCCAGCGCCGACGAGAATCCCGCGATCGGACCCGGGGCGGCCTCCTGCACGTGTCGCATCCAGGCCTGCAGCGGAGGCGCCCCCACCAGGATCAGCAGGCCGAAGACGACGAGGCCGATGCCCACCACGGCGAGGACAGCGTCCACCCGCGTGCCGTCGACCCGAAACCCGGTGGCCAATCGCGACAGGTCGGTCGTGCCGGTGGCCGCATAGATGAGCACCAGCCCGTAGACAGCGGTCGCCAGCGCGACGCCGCCGCTCAGCACCTGCCGGAACGCGGCCTCGGCGGTGACACTCGAGGTCTTGGTCATTGCCGTCAACAGCACCAGGCACGCAATCAGAAGCGCGAGGTCAATGGTGAACGCGGCCATCTCGCGCTGCGCCAGCAGCATCGCCGACGCCGCCGCGCTCATCAAGAGCAGCGCACAGAAGGCGCCGGCCCTGGCCGGCGCCCGGCGGAGGTAAGCCTGCGCGCCGAGCACGGTCAACACCAGCACTGCGCACACCAGCACGGTCCCGAACACGTGGAAGCGGTCGATGATCAGGCCGCCCTCGAAGCTCACGCTGCCGACGCCGCTCGGGTTGTGCGTCAACGCCCTGAGTTCGATCATCGACGCGGCGAACGCCCCCACCGTCGCCAGCAGGGTGATCCAGCGGTACAGCGATGCGCGGGTGCGGGGCCGGGCCAGGGCGATGGCGGCGCACAGCAGCGCGCCACCTGCCAGCATCACCGCCGGCAGAAGACCGAGAAGGATTGCCAGGCCACCCTTCACTGGCCCGCCCCCAGCGACGCCGCGATCCGGGTCAGCCCGGTCCCGATCACGGGCACCACGCGGCCGGCGAGAAGCCCGAACGCCACCAGGAAGACGACGAGAGGCCAGAGGTAGCCCAGCTCCAGCGCGGTGGTGTCACGCACCCTCGCGAACTCCTCGCGAATCGGCCCCATGAACACGTGCTGAGCCGACCAGATCAGCGCCGCCGTGGTCACCGCGATGCTCGCCATGACGAACACCGTCGCGTACGGGTGGATCGGGAACGCACCACTGAAGAGCATGAGCTCCGCGCTGAACCCGGCGAGGAGCGGCGCACCCAGGGCCGCGAGGCACGCGAAGATCCAGAAAGCTCCCAGTCGCGGTGCCTGTGCGCCGAGGCCGCCGATGCGGTGCAGCGGCACGCTCCGGGTGCGGCCTTCGATGATCCCGCAGAGCAGCAGCAGCAGTGCGCTGCTCAATCCTCCGCCGACCAACTGGAGCACCGCGCCGTCCAGCGAGATGGTGTTCGGCGCGGAGATCGCCAGCAGCACCAACGACATCTGGCCGATCGTGACGGCGGCGACCAGGCGGCGCAGGCTCTGCTGCCCGAGCGTCACCAGCACCCCCCACACAGCGCTCAGCACCGCCAGGACCATCAACGCGGCGCCGCACCTCTGCGCCTGCGCGGGAAAGAGCCCGAGGGCAAAACGGAGCATGGCGTACCCGCACAGACGAACCAACACCCCCGAGATCACCGCGGCAACGCCCGAGCTGGCCGCGGCGCTGGCCTCGAGAAGGAGCGTGTGCAGCGGGACGATGACGAACCCCAGGCCGAGGGCGGTGAACACCAGCCAGAAAGCCGCGATGCCGACCTTGTCGGCGAGCGGGGTCGTCGCGGTGAGCAGATCGGCAAGATCGGAGCTGTGCCCGCCGCTGTGGACGATCACGAGCAGGAAGCCGACGAGCAGCAGGACCGTGCTGACCAGCCAGGTCACGCCGGCGCGCATCGCGGCGCGCCGGCGTCCCTCTCCGCCGAAGCACCGGATCAACAGGTACAGCGGCACCGCCTGCATCGCGAAGAACATGACGAAGAGCACCAGGTCGGCGGCGCACACTGCACCGTTGACCGAGGTCTCCGCGAGCAGCAGGAGGCCGCAGTACAGGCGCACGCGCTCTTGCCGTTTCCACGCCGCGAGGAAGACCGAGGTGAAGACGAGCGTGCTCAGGGTGAGCATGCAGAGCGTGACCCCGTCGGCGCTGAGGTGGTAGTGGATGGTGAACGCGAAATGCGTGATCCAGGCCGCGTTCTCTTCGTGCAACTGATCCGGCGTCGCGGCCACCCCGAGGGAGATGGCAGAGGCGAGGGTGATCAACGTGAGCCCAAGCGCGGTGGCGGCCGCCCCCAGCGCGATGGAGCGGATGCGGCTGCGCTGCTCAGGGGT